>MHYI01000236.1:3841-6857 GCA_001828295.1 Planctomycetes bacterium RBG_16_41_13
TCGTATTTCGTATTTCGTGCTTGTTTTGTTCTGGCAATGCCAGTTTAGGAGTTTCACATGAGCAACAAGATTTTAATTGTCGATGATGAAAAACTAATGAGGATTTCACTGGAGAGTCAGTTAAAAAAAGAAGGGTATGATGTAAGTTCTGTTGACAATGCAAATGAAGGGATGAATTTGATAAAGTCGGAAGAATTTGACATAGTGGTGACGGACTTACGATTGCCAAACATGAATGGCATGGAGCTGTTAAAAGAAATTAAAAATTATAATCCGGACATTATCGTCGTAATTATGACTGCGTATGGAACCCTTGAAAGCGCTGTCGCCGCAACAAAGGAAGGGGCGTATGACTATATTGCAAAACCCTTTTCCACCGACGAATTGATCATTAAATTACAAAGGGCGCTTCAACACAAAAACACAACCGCTGAAGTAACCCGCCTGAGAAAAGAAATACAATCTGAATTTGAGTTTCACAATATCGTTGGAAACAGTTATGCAATGAAAAAACTTATTGAAACGGTAAAAGAAATATCTGACAGAGATTCCACCATTCTCATACAGGGAGAGAGCGGTACTGGCAAAGAAAAAATTGCGGGTGCAGTGCATTATCATAGCGGCAGAAAAATGGGACCCTTTATCCGGGTAAGCTGCGCCGCCCTAAACAGAGAAATACTGGAAAGCGAACTTTTCGGACACGAAAAAGGCTCCTTTACCGGTGCGATAAAGACAAGGCGCGGGAGATTTGAGCTTGCAAACGGAGGCTCTATTTTCCTCGACGATGTGGATGACATCCCTTTGGATATGCAGGTAAAATTGTTGCGGGTAATCCAGGAAAGGACATTTGAAAGAGTAGGCGGCGAAAAAACCCTTTCCATTAACGTAAGGATCATTTGCGCCACCAAAAAAGATCTTCTGCAACTGGCAAAAAAGGGAGAGTTCCGGGAAGATTTGTTTTACCGGTTAAACGTGGTGCCGATTACCATCCCCCCCCTTCGTGAAAGGAAGGACGATATCTCTCGTTTAATCAATTATTTTCTTAAGAAATTTGTATCCAGGCACGAAGACGCCTTGCCGGAAGTCTCCATGGAAACATTAAATGTTCTTATGGAATATAACTGGCCTGGAAATGTAAGAGAACTTGAAAATGTAATAGAACATGCCGTTGCATTTTCCCATTCTCATGGCATTACTATCGATACACTGCCTGATTATTTAAAAAGAGTGGAAATCCACAAAAAACTCATTTCCATGGATTTATCAAACACTCAAACAATTCAATTACACGATGTTCTTACTGAGGTTGAAAAAAGACTTATCGAATGGGCACATCAAAAAACAAATGGTAATCAGGTTAAGATGGCAGAAATACTCGGTATCCCAAGGACAACACTCCGCAACAGATTGGTCCGTTTGAAATAATCAGAAATAATCACGCCTGTATTTTATAGCAAAAAATTCCCGATTTTTCTTCATACTGCCGGTGCGTATCCTCCAAAAAAAATATCCAATGGCAAGAAGAAAGGAAAGAGGGAACCAGAAAAACGGGAATAAATATTTGGCGTGGGCATATCTTGTGGTCTTTACGCCGGAGATGATACCTGAACGGGGGGATGTCAAGGGTAATGTAGAGACGCAAGTGCACTTGTGTCTCTACGTGGGCGATGGATGTCTATCGTTACAACCCTGATACCCGCCGGTGGGATTTTATTTGACCGGCGCTTAATGAATACCTATAATCCACAGCATGACTACTATTATTAGTGAAGTATATGATGCTTTTAAGGAGGCTGGGGTTTCAGAGGAGAAGGCAAGGGCTGCGGCCTCGGCTATTGCCGATTTCTCCGGACGTTTTGACCGTATTGACTCTGAACTGAAAGACCTTAAAGGTGAGATTAAGAATACCCGAACCGATCTTGAGGCAGATATAAAGATTTTAAGGGCAGAAATAAATGTAATTAAATGGATGATAGGTTTTGTTATTGCCGGCATTATCGGTATGCTCATTAAGGCATTTGCCGGGTAAAATTTTATTCTGTTTGGCTACATTGTTAATAAATTTAGCTTTTCTGAATATTTTTTTATGTGCGATTCTTTGCTCAACTTCAACTTCATATTACTTACCTGCCCGTAATGGATTCCGATGGATATAACATGAAACGCGAGATACGAAAGATGCATTTGTTTAGAATTTCAAAATCATTTTGTCTTTAGAATTTGTTTCGTGTTTCGGATTTCACAATTAACAGGAACAATCTGTCTGACACTTGCATCCAATACCTTTTGCCTTCAGAAATGATTCCCTTCCCTCTTTCCACGAAAAACCGGCGATCACTACCGCGCCAAATGAGTCAAACCAGCCTATGCCGGTAAGTTCATAACCGATGCTCGCAAAAAGGAGCGCAAAAGAAAGATACACACACGTTTTTGTACAATTTGCATCGGCTAATATCGCCGGAGAGTGAAGCGCCTTGCCAATTTTCACCTTATAATGAATCAGTAGCCACATGGTGACAATAGAGATTGATGCGATAATAATACCCCAAAACGTAGTTTCCGGGTGATGATGGGTAAAGATATTTACTATGGCGGTGACCGCAAGCCCAAACGTAAGCAAATAAAAAGCAATGCCCGTTATCCGGAGCGCTTGCCGTTCAAATATATCCGGTCTTGTCGTATGGTTACTCTTCCACCTCCTCACCATATGCCAGATACCTATACCTGAAATTACTTCCACAAATGAATCTAATCCAAAACCAAAAAGTGAAACCGTCTCATCTCCGAGTCCAAAACCAACAGAGATGCCGCCTTCTGCAATATTATAAAATATGGTGAAAAGGGCAAGCACTGAAGCCCATTTATAAAGGACGGCATCTTTTTTTTCCACAGCGTCCTCCTCTCAAATTCCCGTAGCAGTACAATACGAAACTTGCCCAATAGCAGTCGGCAATCGGCAAATTGAGGATTGAGGACTGCCGACTGGGGACTGGAATCGGCAGGCGGGTTTTCACGA
>MHYI01000236.1:7088-7305 GCA_001828295.1 Planctomycetes bacterium RBG_16_41_13
ATACAACGTACCGTGAGTCTGAAGATTTCTTCCTAAAATCGATTTTACCTTGTAATCGCTCAGGTCGTTTCGGTTATAACAATAAATACATGATACCGCCTGCGCATTTTTATCCGCATAAATTCCCTTCCCACACTTAAAACAAAAAACCTCTCTTTTACCAACAGGGGTACTTTTTGCTTTTTGGGAAGGGGAAAGGATTTCTTTCACATTGACA
>MHYI01000237.1:0-3934 GCA_001828295.1 Planctomycetes bacterium RBG_16_41_13
TATGGGATCAAACCAGTGAAAAGTTTACTATCCCCATTGTTGGCAGGAGTATGTATCCGCTCATAAGGGAAGGGGACAATGTCCTGGTTGAGTGTGGCTATTCACAAATACGGCGTGGCGATATTATTGCCTTCAGATCGGAGAACAAGCTTATTGTACACAGGGTATTAACTATTTCTGAAAAGGGAACAGGTTTTTCCGTTACTACAAAAGGAGACAATGTACCGCATCTTGATCCGGTAGTGAGTCATCGTGAAATAATAGGCAAGGTATCCGCGATTAAACGAGGGGAAAAGATGCTCTCTCTTGACACTTTCTCAGGCAGATCAACAGGATGGTTGATCATAAAGAGTACCCCTGTTGTTCGCGCGTTGTGCGGATTTCAAAGAAACACATTCACAGGAAATAAACGGGGTCGTAATAAAACAATTGTGAATCGTGGCACACGTTTTCTCTTTTTACTGTTCCGTAAAGTGATATTTCTTTTTATGCAGAGGGAAAGTGCCAGAAAATAAGAGCATTTTTATAAATCGACGCCTCATGTAATTTAAACGTACAGAAATGTTCATTTTTTTAGCGGTTTTCAGTGTGGCGCTGACAAACATTGTTCATGGTAATAAATACAAAAAGAGAAGGACATTTTATGACCTGAAGAGCTGTTTTCCAGGAGAATAGACAAAGACGGGTATTAAAAAGAGTATTTTCTTTATAATTTTTCTAACATGCCTTTTTCTGTTAGGGCATTTAGCGTATTTACTATATCGTTGCGAATGTTTGTATCGTCGGGTATGGAAAACGTTTCTCTTAATTGACGTTCCATATCCCCGATGGTATGCTCGCCATCGCAAAGTTCCCATATAATTCTTGCCGTAGTATTGAGTACATGAATCGTCTTTTCATCGACATTACGAAGGACGACTTCTTTGCCAATATCCTGTATTATCACACCTTTTTGTTTCTTCTTTGGTTTTAAAAAATTCATTTTTCTGTCTTCACTTTTATCGGTGCGGTTATAAAAAGTAAAATAATGGCGTTATTTTAATGCAAAATAATAGTTAATTCAAGTGCTTCCAAAAAAGAGAAACAGCGATGGGCAGAGGGGCAATGATCCGGAAGGCATGAATGTTTAGCGTGCTTCATGCAAATACTGCGTATAGCCATAAGCGTATAGGTTTCTAAAAATTGAATTTAAACAAGGGACTGCAATCCTTTGTTCAATGCGCATGCAATGTTTTTATGTTTAGAAAACCTAATTTGTTTGGCTATACAAACAAAGAACCTGTGTTTGCAGGCTTCGAAGAGGTGATGATCTCTGTGTTACAGCAAATGAAAACCTCGTGTTTTATTCTGCGCAAATATTGCGTGTGTTTGTTTTGTTATATCAGGAGGTTTTTTTAATTCATTTATCACATAGGGGGCGATGTTATTAATAACTGCTTTTAAAAATAAGACTTGTGATATTTTAAAAACAATATTCCGTTAATGGCACAATAGTTGTTCATCAGTTGACATATTTTTCCCAGGTAGGCAGATAGTTGTAAAAAAAGGGCTCGACAATGATTCGATTGCAAGAGTTGTAGAACTAAGCGATTACTTTGTTACGAGCGTTTCAAAAAAAGGCGTTTTAGAAGGATTCGATTACAAGAGGATATATGACACTATTGGTCTACTCCGGTTTCCCCAAAATGTTATAGATAAAATGCGGCATTATCAATAGGCCGGAGAGGCCGGGTTTTTTCATAAAGGGGAGTTCTGGGGGCTTAATCAACAGGACCTTCTTTCCGTTTTTATCCGCGGAAGTTATTACAATTTTTTAAAGGAGGTGCAACGAACCATGCGAAACAAGTTTATGCAGTGTATGTATTTTATCCTTTCATGTTGTGTGCTGTGCATTATGGTAAGTCCTATATTTGGACAAATCTGCATGTCTACGATGGCGATGGAGAGTATAGACGACAGAACCGGCTCCCCTCTCGACGTTGACGGTGACGCGTGTTCTGAATGTCATAGTCCTGGAACTGAACTGAATTCGGGAAGCGCCATATTTTCAATATCTGCACCCGAAACGTATACTCCGGGGGAAAGCGTAGAGATTACGGTATCCTTTGAAAACTCCGACCTCGAATCCTTCCCCAACTATGGCTTTGAGTTGACAGCGTTAGATGCGAATGATAATAACATTGGCACTTTCACCCCCGTTGTTGGCACATCGACTACTAAGTCAGATCACTACATATCGCAAAGTTCTTCCGGAGGCAGTCAGCCCTTATGGAAGGTACTATGGAATGCGCCCTCTACGACGATAGATGATCCTGTCACCTTGTATGCGGCAGGAGTACAAGGAAACGGTGGTGGTCCTACAACAGAAGGAGACACCGAAGGAGACTATGTTTATACCTACACATTGACGATGTCCCAATTGTCGGCAGCTACACCAACCCCAACTCCTACCCCAGCAACCGGCGGCGGTGATGGCAGTGGCGGCAGTGGTGGTGGCGGCAGTGGCGGTGGCGGAGGTGGCAGTGGTGGTGGTGGCAGTACTTCAACTCCAACTCCAACAGCGATTGTTGTTGTTACTCCAACTGCGACGCCAACAACGGAACCAACACCGGTGACTGTTGCAACTCCTACGCTTCCTGATGAAACATTGGGTGTACTTGCCGGATTCGTAACGGACAAAGACACGGGCGAAGGTATCAATGGAGCTGCGGTATCAAGCCTTTCGGGTATCTATAACACGACCACTGATACAACAGGGTATTACCAGTTAGAGAATATATCGGAAGGAATTTATACGTTTATTGCTTCTGCGGCTGGATATATACAGTTGCCGGTTTCAGGAGTGGCGATAGTTGAAGGCGATACCACAGGCCGTGACTTTACATTGGCGGCAGCAGCGATTGTTACACCAACACCTCCAGTCTCAAACCCAACTCCAAACCCAACTCCAAACCCAACGGAGACTTCTATCCCATCGGAGTGTGAAGTTACCTCGATAGTTATTTTTCCCGAAGAGATAGAGCTGAAGAAGGGGCAAACGGCTGAAGTTACCGTGTATTTGATAACCCCCGAAGGTTGTCTGCCAATATCAGGCGAGAAGGTTAAAGCAACGGTGAAGAAAAATAAAGGTGGCAAAAAAAAGGTATCCGCGTCTCCACGTAAAACAATGACAATTGTAGGAGAAACCTACGGTGAGGCTGCGTTTACCATTACTGCAAAAAAGAAGAAAGGAACCTCAAAGGTGAAATTTAAGTACAATAATCTAAAAACAACGTTGAAAGTAGTGCTTGTGGAATAGGAAAATCTTTGATAACGAGGCGTTAACCCCATGCTTCGGCATGGGGTTAACAGAAGAATTAGAGGGGAATTAGAGGGACACTTCCTATATTTTCTGAGAATATGCGCTGTAAATTATCCGCACCATATTACCCAAAGTGGAAACAATCGGGGAGACGTCTTTTTTGACGATGAAGACAAGGCGTTTTATCTAAAGACCCTCAGTGGCTAGAGCAAAAAACGGGGTTTGGATATTTGGGCATACTGTCTTATGACAAACCACGTCCATATACTTGTGACGTCTGAACAAGATGAATCCCTTGCCAGAGGAATAGGCGGGACAAATCTGGTATATACTACACACAATACATAAACCGCAAATATAAAAGAAGCGGCAGGATATGGCAGAAGATGACAAAGAAGTAGATACGCTTATCAGAAAGGCGACCTCGACAGGGAGGCCACTTGGCACAGAGCGATTTATAAAAAAGCTTGAGAAAGCGCTTGATCGCGGTCTTTTGACAAAGAAGGCAGATAGGCCAAGGAAAAAGAGGGGGGGAATGAAATATGGGAAGTGCCCCTAAATAATGCCACCAGGGCTTCGCCCCATAAGCGCTAACTTGTTTTATTGACAAATTTTGTAACTATTCAGCGTAAT
>MHYI01000237.1:3987-4374 GCA_001828295.1 Planctomycetes bacterium RBG_16_41_13
TATTCAACCCTCGATTTCTTTTCATCTTTATCAAATCCCTCTAAAAACTCCTTATTGCCTACTACGAATAAACTTACAGAAGCGCAAGCGCACGCTATCCATTAACTCAAAAGAATACATCCATTTGTATACACCCCAAATAGGGTATTTACAGAGGTATTATTTATAATATGCTATGTAATATGGATTTTCTTTAAGAAAGGGATGCTTATTCCCCTTCCCAGAGACCTTTCTGGGCGTGGTCACATCGCACCGAATAGATAGCGACGCAAGCGAATGGAATCTGGGATATGATGGGAGCAGAGATTATTTTGCTAATACGGGGAGAGCGGGTAATTATCAGAAGCCAAATCCTTCGGTAGATGCGAAGCCTTATCTTTGTAACAA
>MHYI01000237.1:4405-6901 GCA_001828295.1 Planctomycetes bacterium RBG_16_41_13
GAGGATTAGTAAAATTAAGGGAATGGACGTAATTGTTTGGTCGCGTTAAATTGTGGAGACCTTTAGTCAATTTGCAATTGTAACCCCTTGTAATCAAAGGAGGCCATTATGTCAGGTCACTCTTTTTTTACGCTACCAAAAATTTAATCGTTTATAATGAAGTTTTGTCTTCATAATCATGAACGTGATTAAATGTTTAGGCGTTTAAAAGTTTTTGTAGAGCGAAGAGTCTCTTCGCTCTGCATCGATAAATACGTATGATTATGCGTATCTGTATCCGGAGTAGTACAGTTTTTGTATATCACATTTTCTATAAATATTTTATTTCTAAGGGGTTATTTTCCAAAAAACTATACTGCTCCAAAAAATATAAGCATGAATACAGCAAAAAAACAAAAAAAGTATACAAAAGACCCGTAGTCAAATTTGAACTGGCGAATTTGAAACGCAATGTTGATATATTTCAACTATTGCTGGTTACACAAAAAACAGTTCCGGCAAGTAAGTGTCTTTAAAATAGATAGAAAATAGTTATTAAGCGAAAGGAATAACCCTATATGTGTGGAATTGTAGGATATATTGGAAACAAGGACGCCGGAAAAGTGCTTTTGGATGGCATTAAACGACTCGAATATCGTGGATACGATTCTTCCGGTATTGCATGTATTGAAAACGGTATACTGCGATGTGAGAAAGCCGTAGGAGAGGTTGTAGAACTTGAGAATAAACTGAATGCGAATCCTATCGATGCAAATATGGGTATTGTCCATACCAGATGGGCAACCCATGGCGCTCCTACGGTTGAAAACGCGCACCCCCATGTGGATTGCTGTGGTGAAATTGCTGTTGTACACAATGGTATTATAGAAAATTACGACTATTTAACCTCTTATTTGGAAAAAAGAGGGCACATATTTAAAAGTCAGACAGATACGGAAGTACTGGCGCATTTAATTGAAGAAAATCTAAATGACAACCTGGAAGAAGCCGTAATGAATGCCGTCAAGATGATTGAGGGAACGTACGGCATTGCCGTTATATCCACGAAGGATCCGGGGAAAATAGTGGCTGCGAGAAAAGGCTCTCCATTGATTATTGGAATCGGCGATAATGAATATTTCATCACGTCGGACGTCTCGGCTACGCTGGAGCATACGAGAAATGTTATTTATCTGGACGATTTTGAGGTTGCGATTATCACTCCTGATAACTACGAGACAAAGACCATAGAAAACATCCCGGCGTTGAAAAAGATAGAAGAAGTGCTCTGGAATCTGGATATGATCGAAAAATCCGGTTTTCAACACTTTATGCTGAAGGAGATTTACGAACAACCGCAGGCGCTTCAAAATCTTATGAGGGGAAGGGTAGATGGTGATAAAGTTCCTATAAAACTGGGTGGACTTTCCCATTGTGAAAAAGACCTTCTTGCCGTTAAACGCATTGTGGTCATTGCCTGCGGCACATCATGGCATGCAGGTCTGGTAGGAGAATACATGCTTGAAGAGCTTGCACGAATACCGGTTGAAGTGGAATATGCCTCTGAATTCAGATACCGCAATCCTGTAATCGAAAAAGATACACTGGTAATGGCAATCAGCCAATCGGGAGAAACCGCCGATACCCTGGCGGCTATGAGGGAGGCGAAAAATAAAGGCGCAAAAGTACTTGCTATTTGTAATGTTGTCGGGAGTAGCATTGCCAGAGAGGCTGACGCCGGCATATATCTCCACATAGGCCCTGAAATTGGAGTTGCCTCTACAAAGGCATTTACTGCTCAGGTAGCCGCTTTCTATTTGTTTGCCCTCCATATGCTCTTGTTAAGGCACAAGATGAGCCCAAAAGTTTCAGAAATGATAACCGCGATTAATTCCATCCCAGGCAAGATTCAAAAGATTCTTGATAGAGAAGAGGAAATCCGTGAGATGGCTGAAGTGTACAAAGATAAAAATCATGCGTTGTATCTGGGGCGTGGGTTCAACTATCCCGTGGCGCTTGAAGGCGCTTTAAAGCTGAAGGAAATATCATATATTCACGCGGAGGGATATCCGGCAGCAGAGATGAAACATGGACCTATTGCGCTAATAGACAAAAACATGCCGGTAATAGTTATTGCTACAAAGGATGCCACATACGGAAAAATACTCAACAATATCGAAGAGGTAAAATCCAGGAAAGGAAAAGTCATTGCTATCGCGACAGAAGGCGACGAGCAGATCCAGGGAAAAGTAGATCACGTAGTGTATATACCGGATGCGCCGGCAGTACTAACTCCTTTGCTTTCTGTCATCCCACTTCAATTACTGGCATATCACATGGCAGTGATGCGAGGGTGCAATGTGGATAAACCAAGAAACCTGGCAAAGAGCGTAACGGTAGAATAATATAATTAGAGGGACACTTCCTATATTTTCTGAGAATATGCGCTGTAAATTATCCGCACCATATTACTCAACGTGGAAACAATCGGAGAGACGTCTTTTTAATAATAGAGGG
>MHYI01000238.1:0-2395 GCA_001828295.1 Planctomycetes bacterium RBG_16_41_13
CCTCTAAATTTTAGTGTCAACCAAAACCCTTGATACTTCTTTTTCCTTCATTTTCCCTGTATTCTTATATACGGAGTGCTTAAATACAGGCGGACAGAAGATATCGATAATATCCTCTGTAACTTCAAGCGAATGATGGGTAAGAGCCATATTCATATCATTTAGCCTTTGCAATTCCGCCATTGACTTTGTCAATGTGTCAACCAGCGTTCTCAATGTATTGCCATGAAGTTCTTCCCGTTTATCCATCATTTTACTCATGGATATTTCCCTTACCTTTAAGCCTTGCTTTTCGCAATACAGGCGTATTATCCTCTGGCGTTTTTCCTCAAGAAGTTGCGCCAGTTCCGCTTTGTTTCTCTCCGCATAGATAAGCGTTTCCAACTCTTCGATATCACAAGAGATAAGACAATCGTGCTTTGTCTTTGCAATTTCAACTAATTCACCATAAACAACCGACAATCTTTCCAGTGTGCCGGTTAGTTCCGTAAGCAATGCGTCGATAACGTTGTTCTCCTGAATTTTCATTGTCTTTACCCTTTAAAATTAACAGAAGGCATTTCTTTATTTATACCCACATCTTCACTGTTTCCCTTTTTTACACCATTTTCCGGTGAAGGTGGCGCACTTTTACCGAATGCTTCCGTCACAACACTTTTCGGTTTTAATTGATTGTATATAACAGGTGCGACTCCAAAGCCGCCTTTTGCCGCTAAATCTTCTGCAAGGGCATTTTGCATTATTTCCGTATAACCTTGCATACTCCCCCCACCATCAAACAAACCACCCTTTGGTATCGTTTTCCACATTGCTTTTACCACAAAATTCAATAAAACCGCCTCGAAATCCTGCGCTATCTTCCTGAGAGACGCATCATCATTCGTAATTTTCTTTTGACCGGCAAGACTATTTAATGTACTAATGCTGTTTGAACGAACAGGGTCAATTTGCAGAAACGGGTTGATGTCTAAACTGGTTTCCATTTAATACGTTCCTAACTTTAACAGGTTACAAACAGGATACGGACAAACAAGCTTGTCAGTCTTTTGGAGTACACTTTTTTTCTGAAAATAGTAAAGGCTTTTTCGATCTGTCTATAGCAAAAAGCAAAGGCAATACCATAATCGCCCATTCTATGAAACATCGCATATACTATACTTGTCTATCTAGCTGTTATTAAACAACTTATATAATTATTTGTTTTTTGGTATTTCACAAATCATTCATTTTTTAGAAAATGAAGGGGGGAAACGCTTCCTATTTGATGAGAAAATTATTCCTTTCGTGTCTATCGGTGGTTCATATATTAAACTTTAAGACAAAGAGATGTATTAAAAACAACCGGTAAAAAGAATCTTCAGTATTTTATGCATGGTAATACGTATAAAAATCCATATACTATGAACGTAATAATCGCCAGGTACCTTTTTATACCCGCTATTTTGAAAGGACGATGTGCCAATGGATGATCGTTTTCCAACGAATGGAGTGGGAAGTCAATCCCCTTTAAAAATCCGGTTAGAAAACCTATTGGAAAGGGAAGCAATGATACATGACGCATTTTCCTCAAGCAGAACGGAACTGTTTGTGGGCAGGCAACGATATTTTGACCGGCTGGATGAACATATACGGGAGAAGACTCCCCCACTCATTGTAACCGGCAAACCGGGGATGGGAAAATCGGCGCTTCTTGCAAATTGGAGGAAACGCGCTCTCTCCCTGAATCCTGCCAACAGACCCATAATACATTTCATTGGCATTTCACCCCGCACAAGAAGTTTAGCATCTATGCAGCTACACATTATTCATGAATTAACCTATGGATTTAACCTTCCTCCGGATATTCCCACCAATCAGAACGACCTCAACGTTGCATTTGTCAATGCCCTTTTCATGTCCGCTGCAAAAGGCAAAACGGTTATTATGCTGGACGGTATCGAACAATTGGAAGGAAGCGACCCCGCGCACATCTTATCATGGCTTCCCATTGAAGTGCCTGCGAACATACGGTTTATTTTGTCCGTATCGCCCGGAACCGCATTTGATGCTGTTGCAAAGCGTAACTGGCCTGTTCTTGAAGTAGCACCTTTTGAAGTTATTGAGCGAAAACAATTTATTCACGCATATCTCCAAAATACTCAGTCAACAGCATTAAGCGAAAACCATATAAATACCATCGCCCATGCCGTCCAGACATCCAACCCGCTCTACCTTGATATACTCATGGGGGAATTATGTATTGACGATGCTCCCTCCGTTGCCGGACAAAAAATGAACCGGTATCTCTCCGCACAAAATATTGAGGAACTCATTCTCAGGGTTATTGAACGATGCGAACTTGATGATAAACGGAACGGCGCTGATGCGTCATTTTTCCGGAACAGCATGTCATTGT
>MHYI01000238.1:2461-2725 GCA_001828295.1 Planctomycetes bacterium RBG_16_41_13
CACCGCCAAATATGCCATTACAAACCTTGCTATCAAAGGGGAAGCATATCCTGATACAACATTCAACGCTCCTTCTTTATAAACACAACGCCTTTCATGATGCGGTAAAAAGCAGATATCTCGCAGAAGAAGATGAAAAAAAACGGTTTCATTTACGTCTTGCCGGTTATTTCGGGAAAAACTATTTGAGTCAGCGCGCAATTGAAGAACTTCCGTGGCAATTGACCCAGGCAAAGTCATGGAATCAGTTATTTGGACTCCTCT
>MHYI01000238.1:2732-2966 GCA_001828295.1 Planctomycetes bacterium RBG_16_41_13
ATCCTTTTTCAATGCCTTGTATGAAACAAGCGCTTATGAGGCAACGTATTA
Organism: Planctomycetes bacterium RBG_16_41_13; assembly: GCA_001828295.1. The sequence continues at coordinate 2,784 of MHYI01000238.1, forward strand.
TTGGTCGCAAACGGAAGAAAACTCTCAAATGCGCATTCCCTACGCATATTGCACCATTCTGGAGGCGCCGGACAATTATATTGACCGCATTAAAAACCTTTCCTTTTTTTTAAAGGAGAAAAACCTCCTTACCGAAGCATTGAAGATGTATGAATATCTTGTTTGTTATTATGAACAAAACAA
>MHYI01000238.1:3130-3247 GCA_001828295.1 Planctomycetes bacterium RBG_16_41_13
TTGCCCTTGCCAACGATGATTTGGAAAACTCCCTATATCTCCTCAGGCAGGAAGAACAACTCCGCCGTGAACTGAAGGATAATTACCGGCTTGCATATAATCTTAACAAACAGGCGG
>MHYI01000238.1:3539-5206 GCA_001828295.1 Planctomycetes bacterium RBG_16_41_13
GGAATCTCTCTGCAGAACCATGCGCAACGAACACGGGCTGTCCTATAACATCGGGAACAGGGCAAATATCCTTTCAGTACGCGGAAACCTCGCAGAGGCGCTGGAATTATATAAAGAACAATTCGCACTATTCAAAAAAACATTAAACAAACCAGGCTTGTCATACAACCTTGGCAATCAGGCAAACATCCATTACTCACTGGGAAATTCAGAGGAAGCAATGTCACTCTACACGGAACAGGAACGTTTGTGCAGGGAACTGGAAAATGAGGACGGATTATCGTACGCGCTCGGCAACCAGGCAAACATTCTTGCAGACAGAGGAGATACGGATACAGCGCTGAAACTGCATAAAGAAGAAGAGCGCATTTGCCGGAAACTGGCGAACATGGACGGCCTGCAACGCTCTTTGGGCAACCAGGCAAGCATATTATACAGCAAGGGGCATTTGCATGAGGCAATCTCCCTCCATAAAGAAGAAGAACGTCTATGCAGAAAACTTGGAAACAAGAAAGAACTTTCAGCCTGCCTAGGAAACCAGGCACTTGTTGTTAAAGATCTGGGGGATCCGGATGAGGCGATTGCACTATTAAAGGAACAGGAAACTATTTGCAGGGATCTTGGGATAAAGAGCGGACTTGCAATTTCATTGGCGAATCAGGCAGAGATGCTTGCGCAAAATTTGGGACGGGCAGAGGAAGCGCTGTCTCTTGCTGAAGAAGCCTGTTCGATTACCACTTCTTTCGGTTTTCAGTCATTATCGCGCGAAATAGAACCCATTTTACGTGCAATTGAATCCCGATTGGGTAAATAAGGTGTTGTTTGTTAATAAAAATATTAAACAATTGAAAGAATTGGAAAGGCAAAATAAACTTGCGGATGTTAGTGAAAATATTGATTATATACCTCAATAGATTATTGCATTAACTAAAACTGACGCCCAATGTTATATTTCAAATTATAATGGAGGACAAAATGGTACAATTAACGGTTGATGAGAAAAAATTAAAAGATTTATTAAAAGAAACACTTATAGAAGTAATTGAGCAAAAAAGGGATCTGTTCCACGATATTGTCTCAGAAGCAATAGAAGACATTGCCTTAACAAATGCAATTAAAGAAGGAGAATCCACCAAATCTACAAGCAGAGAAGAAGTCTTTAACATTATCGAGGAAAAATCTTGAAAATTGACTTTAAGAAAAGTTTCTCCAGAGACCTTAAAGAAATTAATGATAAAGATATTATGCAGAAGGTTAAAGCGGTAATTAATTCGATTGAAAACACTCCAAATCTAATGGAAATAAAAAATGTTAAGCAACTTACAAGTAGTGGAAAATACTATCGAATCAGAATAGGCGATTACCGTATGGGAATCAAACTTGAAAATGAGATCGTAGTTTTTGTAAGATTTCTTCACCGTAAAGAAATCTATAGATATTTTCCTTTTTAAGCATAAAAAAGTATAACCAAACGCTGAAGCTAACCCCTTTATCTTATGCGGTTTTCATGTTTTTATTTTCCTTTAATATTTTATTCTTATACATAGCTCAATCTGCCAGGCGGGGTAGCTTCGCTTGGTCGTTATGCTAATATAATAAAGAAGGATGAATAAGTGAAATTCAACGAACTGGTTAGACTTCTTGAGAACAATGGATTCAAAATAATA
>MHYI01000238.1:5254-6077 GCA_001828295.1 Planctomycetes bacterium RBG_16_41_13
CTGATTCGTGTTGATTATCATGGTTCAAAAGAAGTACCAAAAGGAACTTGTCATGCTATACTTAAAGCAGCAGGTATAAAAAGAAAGTAATAAAGGAGGCCAAAAATGATTGAATTAGAATACTCGTTAATTATTGAAGCAACAGAAGAACCTGACTATTTTGGGTTTTATTCTCCTGACCTGGAAGGTTTTTCAGGAATAGGACATTCTATAGAAGATTGTATTTATAAAGCAAAATGGGGGATGAAGGAACATGTCAACTTGTTAAAAGAACAAGGATTAAGTGTTCCTCCCCCGAACCCCGCCCCTAAGATAATTATTCAAAATGAAGAGAAATTGGCAGTTGCATGAGCTTGCAGAAAATATGGGGCATAACCACTCACTCCAGCAGACGGCATAAAACGCCGCCGCTGATTTCAGACGTTAGGCAATTTTATGCGGGGGTAATAAGAGTATGGGAAACACGATGATTTTTAGCGAGGTATTAGAATCTGCCGATAAATTGTCTTTCCCTTCAAAAATTTGAAGATATGACCTTTTCAGATAATGAAATTGATGCATTTCTCCCAAAGGAATTGAAGCAAAAAAGATTTCTGTAGGGGCCGGAAATGTGCTTGAACAGGCCAAGCGGTATGCGAGAGGTGTTCCAAATACCGTTGGTGAATGGCGTGAATATAAGGTTCCGTTTCTTTATTCCACCAATGGCGAGTTGATATTTCACCTGGATGTACGGAAAAAGCAGAAATATGGTTTGAAGATCGATCGGTAAATGAGATAACTCGCTTGCGTCCCTACCAGGTAGGCGCCATTGAAGCTATAGAAA
>MHYI01000239.1:0-224 GCA_001828295.1 Planctomycetes bacterium RBG_16_41_13
GTAAATACCCTATTTTGGGTGCATACAAATGGGTGTATGCTTTCGGGTTAATGGGTAACGTGCGCTTTGCGCTTCTGCAGATTTATTCGTAGACAATAATGAATGAAACAACCCTGGCAGGGTTAACAGGGAACAAGGATAAAATGTCGCTGTAGTGCTAAAGCTATTCAACGAATGTTGCAGAATTTACCGTAAGGGGTCGTTGATAAATATTTGTATAACTA
>MHYI01000239.1:588-5279 GCA_001828295.1 Planctomycetes bacterium RBG_16_41_13
GCAGGAGAGATTGTTGCAAAAGACAAAGAACCATGCAAAACGCTCTTAATAACCGATGAAAACATAGAAAGAATTTACGGAGACGTGGTTGCAGAAAGTTTTCGACAGAACAATTTTGATGTAAAATTACTCTCCTTACCGCCGGGAGAAGAACAAAAAAATATCGAAAATGCATTATTGCTTTATGACAACTGCTTTGCCCATAAACTTGACAGAAAATCCCTGATCGTAGCCCTTGGAGGTGGCGTTGTCGGAGATTTAAGCGGTTTTATTGCGGCAACCTTTATGCGCGGCATTCCTTATATACAAATTCCCACCTCGCTGCTTGCGCAAGTTGATAGCAGCATCGGCGGAAAGGTAGCCGTCAATCACCCGAAAGGGAAAAACATGATCGGGTGTTTTTATCAGCCAAAGGCGGTATTCATCGATACAAACACGCTTTCTTCCCTCCCGTCAAAAGAAATGGTTGCCGGCATCGTTGAGGTTATTAAATACGGCGTTATCCGGGATGCGGAATTATTTGCGTTCCTGGAAAAATCAATGGATGCTATTCTTCAATTACAATATGAAGCATTGCTTAAAATTATTGCCACTTCGTGCCAGATAAAGGCCCATGTTGTCGAACAGGACGAAAAGGAGAAAGATCTTCGCGCCATTTTAAATTATGGACACACCATAGGCCACGCCATAGAAACGGTTACCCATTATAAACGATATCGCCACGGAGAGGCCGTTGCCATAGGCATGCTTTATGCCACAAAAATAGCAATTGAACTTGGCATCGCGGATACCTCCGTTTTCGACCGGCAGCTATCCTTAATGAAAAACCTGGGCTTATCCATTCAAACCGGATTGAAATCAGAGGATATTATAAAGGCGCTGTACACTGACAAGAAAACGGTCTCCGGAAAGCTCCGTTTTGTGCTCCCTGCAAAAATCGGCGAGGTTATTATCTCTGATAAAGTAAATGATGAAATTCTCTACCGCATATTAGATAAACCCCTTTAGCCTTTTAACCATGGACTCTAAAAAAACATCGCCCGCAATGCGTGCCGGGTATTTTAGTTTTTCTATGGAGTATGTTTCTTTTAAAAACCTTATTATTCCCTTTCTTTATAAAGGACAAGCAACTTGACTGAATTTGAAGCCATTCTGCGCCTTCATATGACAAAGGGCATCGGGGCGAGGACATACCAAACCCTTGTTGAAAGATTTGGTTCTATCGCCGGGGTATTTCAGGCGGTGAACCCTGAATTGGAAAAGTTACCCGGCATAGGGGAGAAAATAGCAAGCGCAATACTGGAAGAATCACAACACGTCGATATACACCAGGAAATTGACTTAGCAGAAAAAAACAATATAAAAATTATCCCCTATACAAGCGCCGATTATCCGAAGCACCTGAAGAATCTTTACGATCCCCCTCTGGTCCTTTACGTAAAAGGCAATTTGCTGGAAACGGATCTTATAGCCCTTGCGATTGTTGGATCGAGACGCTGCACCTATTACGGGCTGTCACAGGCAGAACGGTTTGCCCGCCAACTGGCGCAAAAAGGTTTCTGCATTATAAGCGGGATGGCACGGGGAATAGACACAGCGGCCCACAAGGGAGCGATCAGCTCAAATGGAAGAACGATAGCCGTTCTTGGCTGCGGATTAGGGACGGTCTATCCCAAAGAAAACGCCGCATTATCGGAAAACATAATACAACATGGCGCACTCATCTCTGAATTCCCGATAAACACGCCTCCTGACTATCGGAATTTCCCGCCGCGCAACAGAATTATCAGCGGTTTATCGCTTGGCGTGCTGGTTATCGAGTCAACGCTGAAAAGCGGCTCTCTCATCACTGCTCAATGGGCGCTGGAACAAGGAAAGGAGGTCTTTGCCTTACCGGGAAACGTTGACAGTCTCTACAGCCAGGGCACAAACAAATTGATCAAAGAAGGCGCAAAACTAACGGAAGACATTACCGATATTCTCCAGGAATTAGGGCCTGTTGCAGATGCCTTATGTCCTGCCGGCGAAGATACCGTCTTAAATGACCCAAGGGATTTATTGCTCAACTCACATGAAAAAAAGATTTTTTCCCTTTTATCCAGCGCTCCAATATATATTGATGAGATTATTCAATCCACGAAACTCCCCACCTCTATTGTTTCAAGCACATTAATGATCCTCGAAATTAAAAAGCTGGTAAAACAACTTTCAGGCAAACGGTTTGTTAAAGCCTAAGCTGGCATAGCCGGAACCAAACATAGAAGAATGTACGATTTACGATTTACGATTTAAATCTAAAATTGTACATTGTACATTGTACATCGTACACTACCCAAAAGAGGGCATTGACCACACTCCAAATATAAGGATAATATATAAAGCCGTGTACTGAACTTTTCATTGGCATTCTTATTGCTTTCTTAACTCTACAAGGAAAATAATTAATCCTTTTTCAAGCAATATGTTTTCTGCATTTGCACTGCCGGGCGGTTGTAATCTTTTATTATTCCTGAACTAACGATGGTAAAACTTTGCTCACAATATAAACAATACGCTGCTATGGAATGATATTTTTTCTAAAACGATAGATTAGGCAATCTATCGTTTTAGAAAAATCATATCGTTCCATGTTTTAATTTAACATTTATTTTTTATCGGGAAAGGGGATGTAATGAATTTAATTCGATGGGAGAATACTGATCCTTTAGAGGGCTTTACTCATATTCAACGTGAAATGGGTGATTTGATTGATTTTCTCAGTTCCGGGTCTAAAACGGAAGGATACGTGGGTGCAGAATTCCCACAAATGGTGGTATCTGTGAATAAAGATAACGTTATTGTAAGGGCAGAGATTCCCGGCATTAAGGTTACCGACCTGGACGTTCAGGTTGCGGATGATATTTTAACCATCAGGGGAGAGAGAAAACCGAACATGGGCGAAGGGGCGGTAACTTATTTGCGCCGGGAAAGAAACTTCGGTACATTTGCCCGTTCTATTATGTTGCCGGAAAAAGTCGATGCAGAAAAAGTTGCCGCCTCATACAAAAATGGCGTCCTGACCGTAACACTGCCTAAGGCAGCAGAAAAAAAACCGAAACAAATTGAAATAAAAAAATCTTAAAAAGAGGAGATTTTTACGATGAGTAATACAGAGCACCCTGTTGTTAAAAAAAAGAAACTTGCGCCTGACAGATGTATTGTAACGGGGAAAGGCGATTGGTATTATCCCTTGTCGGATATTTATGAAACACCGGATAATTTCACTGTCGTTATAGATATGCCGGGGGTGAGCGCCAACAACATTACGGTAGATATGCAAAGCAATGAATTGATAGTTAATGGAGAAATCTCTCAGGAAGCATACACTGATGAGAAGTTACTCTACAGCGAATACAACATAGGACATTATCACAGGCACTTTATCCTCTCGGATGCCATAAACAGAGACAAAATTGAGGCAAAGATGTCTGATGGGATTTTAACGATAATACTTCCAAAAGCGGAGCATGTAAAACCACGAAAGATTCAGGTAAAGGAAGCATAGGAAAGTATTTGCACCATTCGCGGGCAATGTGAGAATTTGGCGTATGATTAAGCGCCAGGGGGTATCAATTAACCAACGGCTCAGAAACAATGATTATTGTAGAAAAAACAGAATGTGTTGGATGTGAAGAATGTTTATATGCGTGCCCCTCCGCGGCAATTATCATGAATAGTGATAAGGCAGAGATACTTCAACACAAATGTGATCAATGCGAACTGTGTATTAACGCATGTCCTGTAAAAGCAATAAAAAAAGTGCAGGAATAAAAGGGAAGCGTTATTTTTATTATTTTTAACATCTGATTTATGGAGGAAAAAGCTATGTCTGAACCTGGATTGTTTTGTCAAATAAACACTGCGGCGACCGGTCCTGCGGAAACTGCGAAAAAACATGTACCGGTAATAACATCGCCTGAAAAGGTAAAAGCGGGAGAACCATTTACCGTAACTATCAAAGTCGGAGAAGCTCCGCATGTGATGGAAAACGGGCATTTTATACAATTTATCGATTTGTATTGCGGCCACATCTATCTTTCCCGTGTGGATTTTACCGCAGTGATGACAAAGCCGGACGTCTCTCTTTCCATTGTACTGCAACATGAAGGCTCCAGAACACTCAGGGCATTCAGCCGGTGCAATCTCCACGGTATATGGGAAGGCACGAGGGAAGTAAATGTCATTACATAAATCTTTCTGTTCACAAGGAGTAATTATTATGATAAAGATAAAAACATTTACTTCCACTCTGAAGATATTTCATGTTCATAATGAACTGGTTGAACTGGATAAGGAGGTGAATGATTTCTTACAACTAAACAATATTACAAAGGTAGTCTCGGTTTCTGACAGCACAACCAATACCGGCGGCGACACTATGGGAATAATACGTGTACTTGCGTATGAGCATTAAGTACAGAGAATGAATCTATTCGCAGGATTATTTTAAAGACCGGTATTAAAAAACGAAATGTAATTATTTATTCTATAGATTTCTTTCAGGAGAAGAAAAAATGAAGAACAAAGGTACTTTAACCCTGGCTTTATTTTCCGTTACCATTGGCGCAAGCGCCTTTTTTTTCGGTACACCTGTTTCAAAAGCCTCGAATGTTGACGGTATGAAAATATATTTACAACATTGCAAAACCTGT
>MHYI01000239.1:5345-5617 GCA_001828295.1 Planctomycetes bacterium RBG_16_41_13
GGCAAAGACGAGTGATGAGCGAATAATTGAGCAGATAAATGAAGGCACACCGGAAATGATGATGCCTTTCAAGGAAAAACTGACCCCGGAAGAAGTGAAGGCTTTGGTGCCTGTTGTCAGAGGATTTAAAAAGTAATTTGTGCTGAAATTTTTTACAACAGGAAGAGGATACAGCAATTATGGCACATAAGAAAATCAATGTGTTGAGAATTGTCTTTATTTTTTCAGCCTTATTTTTTCTTGCAGGTTCCGTCATTCCTTCTTCTTCCCGT
>MHYI01000239.1:5885-5998 GCA_001828295.1 Planctomycetes bacterium RBG_16_41_13
AGCAACGGTGATGAACGCCATTGCAGATCAAAAATTACCGTAAATAAATTTTTACTTCTCCATTCTCTTTTACGGTCAGGGGAGAATGGAGAAGTGTTCTTTTCCCCATTTGG
>MHYI01000240.1:0-4562 GCA_001828295.1 Planctomycetes bacterium RBG_16_41_13
TAGGGTAAGATATTCGTTATTCAATACACGGTTAAATTGATCCGTCATTTTAAGTTAGCGCTTAGAGGGCTTCACCCCCTGCTATATACTGACAGCCTTTCAGGCCTAACCTTGAAATTCCTAAACGTTAAACTATGGATTGCAAACCTGAATCAGCATGAGAAACCGGAGTTTCCGGGGTAAGTGTGTGCCTAAACCGATACTTCGGCAGGCTCAGCACAGGGTTTGGGTACATGCTGGGGTTCAATTGTAATGTTTACGCTGAATAGTTACAAATGATTTGAAATTCTAAACAAGTGCATCTAGCTGATGGCTGATGGCTATGAGCCAGGTTGCCATGAGCCATGAGCCAGTTTTGTATCCCGCATTTCGTGCTTCATATTGTTGTATGTTTTGGATTTGTTTTGGATTTTATGCTTTGTTATTCGGATTTGTTTCGTATTTCGTACTTCGAGTTTCGTATTTTTTATTTCTCGCTTGTTTGGTTCTGGCTATGCCAGCTTAGGGATGTGACCAGATTCTCCAGTGTTTTATGGAATGAACCTGCTCACGACCATGCATGAATTATTCCCTTCAAAATCCATGTTGTTAATCATTGCATGGTTGATTTTTTTGTGAACAAGTGGTTTACCGAGGACTAGGTTGAGGTTATTTTCCGGCTCTTTTCCCTGGTGATTGATGATGTGGGGTATAATGCCGGTATTAATAGACATTGCCGTTGAAACTAGTTGTGCGGCGCCTGCCGTACCGTAAGACTCTCCCACGTTTGATTTTATTGCGGATATAGGGATATGTTTTATGTCTTCACCATACAGGAATTGTATGGCGTTTGCCTCTATGGGGTCCTGTATTTTGCAGCCATTCGCATTTACGCTCATGCAATCTAAATCCTCTTTCTTTATCTCCGCACTCTGTAATGCCTCCTGCATGGCTTTTTCAACACTGCTTACCCTTTCGAGGAGAGAATAATTTTTCGCTCCCACATAGGTATTTCCAAATCCTTTTATTTCACCATAAATGGCAGCGCCCCTTTCCAATGCGTGCTGAAGCTCTTCAAGGATGATTACATAACTACCCTCTGCCATAATGAATCCGTTTCGTTTTGCATCAAAGGGAGCACTAATTTCCTGCCCCCCGTTGATACCGGAAAGGTATTTTCGCAAATAAAATATCAAATACAAATCAATGGAAATCTGCTCAACACCACCGGTTATCATAACCCTTGCCCTATCATTCCGTATCATTCGGTATGCATCTTCTATGGCATTGATGCTTGACGTAAATCCTGCAGAAATGGTACGAACAGGCCCTTTTGCTTTAAAGAGAACGGACACATAATTGACGGATGAGTTTAATGCCACATCGTAACTTAACATAGGGGACAATTCTGACGGGTTACTCCGTATTATTTCATAAAAATAATCTGTCGTTTCAGAAAAATTTCCCAGAGATGACCCGATAATAATACCCATCGTATCTTCCAGAGAACCATCCTGGGGTAATTTTGAATCATCAAGGGCCATTTTAGCGGCAGAACCAAGAAAGTATGTGCCTTTCTTCAAATAGCGCAGTCCCTTTTTACCCAAATGGATTTCCGGCATGAGGTCGCGTACCTCCCCGCCCAATTTTGACTTATAACAGGAAAGATCAAGGGAAGCCATCGGTGCAATGCCTGATTTCCCTTCTATAAGTCCATTCCAGAATTCTTCTTTCGTATTTCCAAGGGGCGATACCGCACCCAATCCTGTTATCACTACCCTTTTTTTCATGCACTTATTCTTGGCTAATTACCCTAATATTCTAAAAATCGTTGTTGCATTATTGCCCCCGAAGGCAAATGAATTATTAACAATACGGGATACCTTTGTCTCACGGGCGTTGTTTGGTGTTACGTCCAGATTGCATTCGGGATCAGGGGTCTCATAATTGATTGTTGGGGGAATTATGCCGTGTCTCAATACTAAACAACATATTACCGACTCCACGGCACTTGCGGCGCCCATGAGGTGTCCTATCATTGACTTCGTGGAGCTGCACGGAATTTTGTATGCATGCTCGCCGAATACCCTTTTTATCGCGATAGTTTCCGTTTTATCATTGTGCGGCGTACCCGTTCCGTGGGCGTTAATATATCCTATATCCGCCGGATTCATTTTCGCCATTTTAAGCGCATCACTCATGGATTTTACCGCCCCATCCCCTTCCGGATGCGGGGCAGTCATATGAAACCCGTCGCAGCTCAGCCCATATCCCGCCATTTCGGCAATAATTGCAGCACCGCGATTTTTTGCGTATTCATAACGTTCCATAATCAGGATGCCGGCGCCCTCGCCAATCATGAGCCCCTTCCGGTTCTTGTCAAAAGGCCGACATTTATCAGGCGTCAGGGCCTTAAGATTATGAAAGTGGGTAAATTCCGTTTGAGGAATCATATCACCGCCTCCCACCATTACCACATCAAGCTTATTGTCAATCAGACGATCATACGCCCAGGCAATGGCATGATTCCCCGAAGAGCAGGCATTAAGGGATATCATTGACTGCCCTTCAAAGTTGAAACAATGTGCCAGCATCTTCGTTATAGAATTAGGGGGATATACTGCAGCTACTTTGTGGTCGAATCCGTTGTTTTTTGAAGAAGTGTCTTTTCTTAAAAGTCGCTCAAAAGGGGTCAGCTCCGCAGCAAGCGTTCCAATGGCAATCCCGAACCGTTCTCTGCCCGATTTCTTATCTCCCGGTAGTCCGCTTTCCTGCAAAGCCTCTCTTGCCGCATAATAAACATACTTGTGAATGGTATTTTCGCTGATCTGGTTTTCCAGTTCGACATCGAGGAAGAAATCCTCTACCTCGCACGACCTGTGTACCTTGTACAAGGAGGTGTCAAATGATTTCATTTCACCAGCCCCATCACGCCCTTGTATAAAGGATTCCCAGCTTTTCTTTAACCCGGTTCCAACCGGAGTGACCAATCCTAATCCCGTAATAACGACCTTTGTCATTTTCAGTTCTTAAAAATAAGAGAGGTCAACTCTCCACGTGTATGTGTGAATACGTTGACCCAAACGATGCCTGTTTTAAATCCACCAAACTAGAGAAACAACATTTTAGGAATACTTTAGCATTTTGAAAAATCTCAATTGTTACATTTTAAGGCGCTGCATCAATTGATGCTAATTTTTTCCCTTTACTTTGCTTATCTGTACTAAGGTAACATTTTAAGGCTGCCTCATAATCGCCTGAGGCCTGCAAATCTTTCAGATTTTGAATCAAATGCTGATACACATTTTGCCAGTCAAGATTCACTCGAAATGCAAACATAGCGGCATTCATATTATTATTCAACTCATCCTTAGCGCGGTGGAATCTCTTCCGCAACACCTCTGTGGCAAAAATCCTGTCGTAGAGATATTGAAACCCCTCGATCATTTCATCGAGGGTTAGTTTTTTCAATACGTACGTCAGATGATGCGATGTGTAATATTTCCAATCTTCGGGAAAATGTGTACGAAAAAGCCTGTTTTCTCTGTTCAGGCGATGATAAAGCGGTGTATTGATAAACGGACAGAGTATGCCGCAAGTCATAATATCTATATGCGAATCAAGGATAAAATCGGCTACCCGTTCAAACGTGCCAGAGGTATCGGCATCGTTTCCGAATACCATAGTTCCCCACACGGCAAGACCATGTTTTCTTATGTTAGCGATTGCCTCATAATAATTTTCAACGGATATTTTCAAATTCACATTTTTGTTCATGGATTTAAGAGATTCTTCCTCAATGGATTCTATGCCAATCAACACGCCAACGCATCCACTCTTCGCCATATACTCAAGCGTTTCGTCATCCTTATATATATTAAGTGAGGTAAAGCCGAACCAGTTTTGATAGATGCCCCTCTCTACCATACCTTTAAAAAGAGTACGAACCCGTTCATTCGATTTCTTACTATGTCCGTAAAAATTTTCATCCGTCAGAATCAAACCGCGGTATTGTCCCTTTATAGATTCAAATTCATTCAATATATCGTCTACAGGCCGTTCTCTGTATTTTTGACCCTGAAACTGCGGGACGGAGCAAAATTCACAGGCAAACGGACATCCTGCGGTGGTAATAATCCCTGAATACCGGTATTTATATTTTCCCTTCAAAAATTTTCTATCCGGGCTTAAATTGCAGTAGATTTCCATAGGGGTGAGGCCGCCGTCATACCTTTTCCGGAGACATCCCTTTTCGAAATCATCAATAATGGTTGACCAAAGGGTGATCCCCTCTCTGATAACCACACTGTCAACATATTTTGCGGCCTCATCAGGATTGCTTGTGGCATGAATACCTCCCATAATAACAGGGATTCCTCTTTTTCTGCAGGCGGTTGCTATCTTATACGCACGGTCTGCCTGATAACTTACTGAGGTAATGCCAACCAGGTCGGCGCCTCCAAAGGTAATATCACCTGTATTTTCATCAATAGCACATTCCTGCGTTTCATCAATGATATCGACTTGCCAGTTGCCGGGCGTCAGCACTTTCAAATAACCAAGATTTACCGGCATTTGGTTTA
>MHYI01000240.1:4635-4777 GCA_001828295.1 Planctomycetes bacterium RBG_16_41_13
CCCTTTTTATAAGCGTTTACAATTTTTATACTGCGGCAGATACCACTCCTGGCACTAATAACACCTGTGCAATAGCGTATTCGTTACAATGTGACAATGAGACCTCGGCAGTATTAATATTTTTCTCTTCGACTAATTCTTT
>MHYI01000241.1:0-2583 GCA_001828295.1 Planctomycetes bacterium RBG_16_41_13
CACTCCAAACTTATTCTCTTTCTTACCAGTGGTTATATAAGTATGGGTATGCGGATCCACATCTGGGTTCACGCGAAGGGCAACTGGTGCAATCTTTTTTTCATCCTCTGCTATACGGTTGATATTCCACAATTCCTGTTCCGATTCTACATTAAATAACAATATATTACTCTTTAACCCATATTTTATCTCGTCGTCTGTCTTACCAACTCCAGCGAATACTACGCTCTTTGGGTCTGCTCCAATCTTCAGCACCCTAAACAGTTCCCCGCCAGATACAACATCAAAGCCAGCCCCCTCTTTCTCCATAAGTTTTAATATAGATAGATTAGAATTCGCTTTAACAGAGTAACAGATGGTACTACTCACATTGAAAGCAAATGCCTGCTGAATTTTTCTATAGTGTTCGAGTATTGTGCGAATACTATAGATATAACAGGGCGTTCCGTATTTCGAGGCAATTTCATCTACGGATGAATCCTCGCAAAACAACTGCCCTTTTCTATAGCTAAAATAGTCCATAAAACCTTAATCTCTCTATACACCATTCCCACAAAAACGGAGGGGCTGGGATTCGAACCCAGGAAGCAGGTTAAACCCACTTAACGGCTTAGCAAGCCGCCGCAATCGACCACTCTGCCACCCCTCCAATATAAATATGGAAAAGCAGGGTTAAGAGTTTATAATATTTACCTTGCCTTGTCTATGAAAAAGCGACGTTTTGCACTACTATATCCATATAGGCAGAGCGGACAGCTACTGCACCGCATCTCTATCTTATCGCCAAATCGTATATCATAGCACAAGCGGCTACCATCTATATAAATTCCTGCGTTATCCATAATTGATGTTATCTCAATACCAGCAGTAAATCCTTTAAGTAGTTTATATGGAGACAGATTCCAATTGTAAGGTTCTCTGACAAGATATTGTATTCCCTGCGATTCTATAGGCATAACTTCACCTCCAGCAGAAAGTATAGAGGCGGTAGAGCCAGCGGCAGTGCTTATCCAGACACCTGAACTTTTCTGCTCCTCTGCACGCAATTTACCATTGCTGGTTACTTTCATTATGTATCGCGACATTGCGGAAGGGGTCTTATTTGTAAAAAGGACATCATTCATCACAAGTTCTCTTATCTTCCTACCGTTTATACGCAATGCCAATCTATTGAGTAAGACGGGCTTAATCATACCACCTAATATCTCTCTAAAACGTTCCGCAAAATTCCTCCTGTCCGCACAGCTAAAGAGCGCCAAGCTATTTTTAGTATCGGAGTTCACCCCTATAACCGGCGTATCTTTTATATAATGGGATGCGGCAAATAGAGTCCCATCGCCACCTACAGCTACCACGAGGTCGTACTGCCCATACTTATCGTGTCTCCCTCGCAAGAACACATCACACTCCAGTCCAAAGGACTTGATAATATCCAGAACGATTCCCTTAGTAAGTCGATTCTCCGCATCACTACGTCTCATCGCCTCCAACAAACCAACGTCTCTAATCCTACTTAAACCGCCCCGTTGCTTATAAACCTCTATAAAACTTTTCTTATAGACCACGAGAACTTTTTTAATCTTGTGCATATTAAATTCTCTTCGCTATCGGATACCGCCTGCCACAGCCGAATGCCTTTGTCGTTACCCTTATACAAGGTGCAGCTTGACGGCGCTTGTATTCGTTCGACTCCATGCGTCTCGCCACATCCTCCGCCAAGACCCTCTCAACACCACCGCCTACAATCTCATCCACCGATTTGCCATCCTCTACATACAATTTAAGTATATGGTCAAGGACATCATATTCAGGTAACGTATCCGAATCCTTCTGGTTTGGCTTTAACTCGGCAGAAGGCGGTTTAGTAAGCGTGGATTGTGGTATAACCTCGCGCTCCTTATTTATAACCTCCTTCGCTAATTTATAAACCATCGTCTTTGGAACATCAGCTATAACGGCAAGCCCACCACACATATCACCGTAGAGAGTGCAATAGCCCGTCGCAAGCTCCGATTTATTGCCCGTTGATAGGACTAAATACCCCAATTTGTTAGAGATTGCCATTAGGATGCTCCCCCTTATCCTCGCTTGTATATTTTCCTCTGTAATATCCAACCCCTTACCAACGAAGAGTTTCTCGAACTCCAGAAGGTAGCTTCCGAATATTCGCTGTATTGGAAGAACTCTGTATTCTATGCCTAAATTCCTCACCAGTTGTTCTGCATCTGTCAAACTGCCTTGAGAGGAGAAGTCAGACGGCATAGCAACGCCCATCACGTTCTCCGCACCGAGTGCCTCTTTAGCAACACAAGCAACAACAGCAGAGTCAATACCCCCAGACAGACCGACTACCGCTTTCTTGAAACCGCACTTATGAACATATTCCCGCAAGCCGAGGACGATGGCTTTATATACTGCATCTATTTCAGACAATTCGGAACCGTTCATATCGCCGCTATTTGCCTCTAAATCTGCAAATATGATATCCTCCTCAAACGCTTTAGCACGTGCTATGATGTTACCATTCTGGTCTACGACGACGCTATTGCCATCGAAGACAAGTTCATCATTGCCGCCGACCTG
>MHYI01000241.1:2603-5441 GCA_001828295.1 Planctomycetes bacterium RBG_16_41_13
CCTTATATTTCACTGCCTGATTTTTCATAAGCTCAGTCCGAAGTTTGTCTTTACCTATGGAATATGGCGAGGCGGAGATATTTATTATCGCCCCTATACGTTTTTTTGCGAGTTCTTCGATAGGGTCTTTGTGATAGAGTTTGTGTGGACCGCAGATTTCGTCTGTCCAGATATCCTCACAAATAGTGATGGCAAATCGTTTGTCTTTAATCTTCACAGGAGTATTGCCTGCGGCGGGCTCAAAGTATCTATCTTCGTCAAAAACGTCATAAGTAGGTAAGAGAGATTTGTAGTGAACGGATGCTATCTCTCCATCCTCGAGGAGTGCGGCGGCGTTGAAGAGATGCCTGCCCTCACCTGGGTTTTTATCGACAAAGCCGACTATGATGGCAATACCGTTTGCGGCAGATTTTAGCTCTGACAAGGCAGTAAGGTTATCGTCTATGAAATGCCGTCGCTCCAGTAAATCCCTTGGGGGGTAGCCAGTTATAGCAAGTTCAGGAAATACGACAAGGTCGGCACCCTTTTCCTTCGCCCGCCCGATATATTGCAATATCTTATCTGCGTTACCCTTTATGTCGCCCACTATAGGATTTATCTGGGCACAGCATACCTTCATAAACGTCTCCAACAAAATATATCACCACTATACACAATAAATGCGGAAGGTCAAGAGCGAAGGTTCTTTAACCCGTTAGAAAGCCCCACTATTTGCAGTGGTATAAATGGTTCAACCAGTTTATACAGAGTAGAATCTTTATCTAAACTTTCTAACGGGGTTTACCTTGCCATATTTTATCTTAATTAGTATAATTCTAATCCATTATGACTGTGGGAATAGGTTTCGACATACATAAACTTGCGAAGGGACGAAAGCTCGTACTCGGTGGCGTGAAGATAACTCACCCTAAGGGACTTCTTGGGCATTCGGATGGAGATGTTGTGCTACACGCCCTTTGTGATGCTATCTTGGGTGCTTCTGGTGGTGGCGATATTGGAGAAAAATTCCCGGATACAGATGAACGATACAAAGATATTGCAAGCAACAAGCTGGTTTCGAAAGTGGTTGATGAGATAAAAGGAGAATGGTCGATAGAAAACGTTGACATAAATATATTTGCCGAGGAGCCGAAGCTCGGCAACATCAAACGGAAAATCCGTAACAGTATAGCAGGAATACTGAATATTGATTCGTCGTCAGTGAACGTAAAGGCAAAGAGTATGAATGAATGCGCTGTATCTGCAAAAAATGCTATCGCCGCACAGGTGGTTGTTTCGCTTATAAAGATATAATCCAGTATCCGCCATATTAAATATAAGAATGTATAGATAAAGCTGTTTGAAACAAGTATATTTTTATTAAATGTAAGGAAAGATAGGTCTGCCAGTTTTATACGGCGGATTTCGATTTAACAGTGGTAAGTATTTTCTATGAAAAAGTGTTTTTATCACCTCTAAGGACGTCTAAATAATTATGAGCAGAAGCAAAGTTTTTTACCTTACTGGCATTGTAGTTGTACTATTGTTTGCATTAGCTATATGGGTGATATGGCGATGGTGGTTAGCCCAGCAATCTACTACCTATAAACAGCCCGTTGAAAAGACGCAGAGAGTCAGAGAAACTCATCAAAGTAAGACAATAGCCGCTGTTGATTCGTCTAAGATATACGATAACACAGAAACCCCACTTTCTGCTACGAATACACAGACAGGGAAACATAGCAAAATTCCCACTAAGCCAATGCCCTTAGAATGGTTAATGTCGTCGCAAAATGACGATGGGAGCTGGGGTGATAATAATAGCACCGTGCTATCTGGTAATAGATACGACAAAGTAGGAGCAACAGCCCTGGCGCTTCTATCGTTTTCGGGAAGAGGTTATACCCACCTTAGTGAAGACAAAATAGATGGTAAAAAGATAGGAGATGTAGTTAAAAAGGCAATTGATTGGCTTATTAGTAACCAAAGCGGAGATGGTTCTGTTGGCTCGCCTCATTCTATTGATTTTGGCTTAAATCATTCTATTGCGGCTTTGGCGTTATCAGAGGTGTATGGTATAACAAATGAGAGTCAGTATAAGGATGCCGCTCAAAAGGCAACAACTTTTCTTCAGACAATCCAAAACAGGGATGGTGGATGGGGCAGTGAGGGTAGAGAACTATCTTATCCAAATCTACAAACTACAGGATGGACTATTATGGCATTAAAGTCCGCTCAAATCTGTGGCTTGGATATTGGCGATTCTTTTAAGAAGGCAGAGAGTTATGTGGCTGACAAACTGAAAGACCATTGGGAGCCATTACCTGCAGCAATGTATATCTTCGTAAAGAGAGAGAAAAACAAGGACCTTGAGGATACTATGGATTATCTTATCAGAAATCCACCAAGCCAATCACAGCAAGATTACTTATATTGGTATTTCGGTTCGATTGCCCTTTTTCAATACGATGGACCAGATGGAAATTATTGGAAAAAATGGAATAAACCATTTAAGGAAACCGTAATGGAGAAACTGTACAACGATGACCTACATTACGGCAGCCCAAATAACAGGACAGAGCAAGTAGTTAACGCAAGTTTATTGACCCTTTCATTAGAAATATACTATCGCTATGACATTATTTTCCACCCGAAGGATTAATAATATGTTACCTTATCGAATAAAGGTTGAAATTGGGGAATAGAATATAACTTTATGCCATTACAACTCTACAATACATATTCGAAGAAGCTTGAGGAGTTCATACCTCTCAAAAAAGGTAAAGTCAGTATGTATAACTGTGGTCCCACCGTCTATAGCCATCCACACATTGGAAACTTTCGCTCATTCATCTTTGC
>MHYI01000242.1:0-2100 GCA_001828295.1 Planctomycetes bacterium RBG_16_41_13
TTGCTTGCTAATTCCATTGCATTCCAGTATTGATGATTATCCGCAGCATGCGGATATGGTATCAATATAGCGGGAATACCTACTGCTGTAAATTCTGCAATCGTAGTAGCGCCCGCTCTACAAATGATCACATCCGCCATGCTAAAAGCAGCGCCCATATCATCTAAGAAACTACAAACAAACGCATTGATGTCCGTTTGCTTGTACGCTTCTTTTGCAGCTTCATATCCATGTTCACCTGTACAGTGGATAATTTGCAATTCGCTTGATAACGGCTCTAATTTGGGCAAACATCTTAGTATAACTTCATTGATTGCCTGTGCGCCCTGGCTTCCCCCTGTAACCAGTATCGTTTTTTTAGAAGAACTTAGTCCGAATTTTTCGGCAGAACGACATCTTTGGCTATATAAGATATCTTTACGTATGGGTGTCCCTGTTACCCTTACAACTTTTGCTTTGTTGAACCACTTGAGAGATCCTCGCCAATGACAATATACCTCATCAACCCATTTAGCCAAGAATCGATTTGCCTTCCCGGGAATTACATTTTGTTCCAGTAATACAGATGGTATGCTGAGTAATTTAGCAGCGATAATTGGGGCAACAGAGACGTATCCACCCAAACCAACCACAATATCTGGGTTAAATCTGCGAAGCGCAACGAGAGACTCGACAATGCCGACACCTGTTGCAATGAGAAACGGAAATAAATGCTTAAACGATTTGCCCCACTTTTTAGCATGCATTTGTCGAAACCTGAATCCTCGCTGTTCTACACATCGTTTTTCAAATTCTCTATCTGTGCCAAAAAAAATGATTTCTGCCTCGCTGAATCTGGAACGGATCTCTTCGGCAGTACTCAACCCCACCATTAAATGCCCCGCGGTACCACCTCCTGCAAAAGCGATTTTCATTCCCACACCCCCTTTTCCCTTAACCAAACAATGCTTTGTTCAGAAAACAAACGAATTCTGTTAAAAAGCCTGCCTATGTTTAAAATGTGTTTCTAGCCGGTATTCTGCGTTACTGGTTTTACGCTTTTATCGCCAAGAAAAACTTGCTATCTTAGACGTCATATTGTGCCAAATTCTCGCAGGCAACAACCGTGCAACTTTATCTTCCGATGGTTCTCTATTCAACTGTGGATTTAAAGCCCCTGACTCCAAAGACTGTTTTGCAATATTAATTAGTATCCCAATTCCTATCATCGAAAATAACAAGGATGAACCACCTGAACTAACAAAAGGCAATGGGATGCCTTTTGTTGGAACAATGCCAGAGACAACTGCAATGTTAATAATTGCCTGTAATCCAAACATCACTGTTATTCCAAATCCTAAAAAAAATCCGAAAACATCCTTGGTTGCGTGTACTATCCTTAATCCCTGCCACATTAATAACAAGAAGAGACATATAATAACTAACACTCCGATAAACCCAAACTCTTCACCAATGATGGTAAAGATAAAATCGCTACTGCTTTCTGGCAAAAAGAATAGTTTTTGTTTGCTGCTTCCAACACCGAGTCCTGTCAAACCACCGGATCCGAGTGCAATCCATGACTGGATTACATGATACCCAGTTCCCGAAGGATCTTCCCATGGGTTCATGAACGCCATTAATCTGTCTTTTCTATATGAAACTTCAAACAACATTTTGTGCACAAAAGGCACAAGGGCGAGAGCCGTAAAAAATACATAAACAATCCTAGTGCCACCAACGATAAGCATAATTACAGAAAGAATAGTAATGAACGCTGCACTCCCAAAATCAGGCTCTTTGATTACAAGAGCACCTGTTACCGCTATAATAACAATGGGTATCATAAAACCGCATTTAAACTCCGACATGCGACTTTGGTTTTTGGCAATGTAAGCAGAAACAAATATTATAATTGCTAATTTTGCAAATTCAGAGGGCTGTATACCGAAAGTATGGCCTAATCGAATCCACCTGCGTGCACCATTGGTAACGGTACCAATCCCTGGTATCAATACAAGCAAAATTAGAAGAAAGGACACAACGAGAATAGGAATTCTCGCTTTCTGTAAATAACGATAATCCACCTTTGACATGGTTATTAGCAAAATCGAACCTATT
>MHYI01000242.1:2182-3016 GCA_001828295.1 Planctomycetes bacterium RBG_16_41_13
TAATACTGAACCCTAACAAAGCAACCATAGTGTATGTAATAAAATGCCAGTGTTTCAAATAAATCTCCTTTATAGCAATACAAGACCAAATACCGCCAGCATTGCTGCAATAATACAAAACCGGAGGGTAATTTTCGTCTCTGGCCATCCCTTAAATTGAAAGTGATGGTGTAAAGGCGCACAACGGAAAACCCTTCTCTTCGTCATCTTATAATAGAATTTTTGCACCAGTACAGAAACTGCCTCAGTAACAAAGATACCCCCGATAATAACCATCAGCAGTTCTTGTTTTACAATAAGAGCAACGAGTCCCAGCATGCCGCCTAATGTCAATGAACCTGTGTCACCCATAAAAATTTGTGCAGGAAAACAGTTATACCACAAGAATCCCAAACTTCCTCCTACTAGCGCAGCACAAAAAACACTCAATTCACCACTCCCAGGAACATACGGAATTCTTAAATAATCACTAAAATCGACCCTGCCTGAAGCATAGGCAATAACAGTAAAAGCAATTCCCGCAATAATGCTGCACCCTATTGCTAAGCCATCCAAGCCATCAGTAAGATTTACTGCGTTAGACATCCCAACGATAAAAAATCCAACAGCCAATATGTAAAAGGGACCTATGTCGGGTCTAAAATCTTTTACAAACGGAATTACCAGTTGTGTGCCCCAGGTAAATTTACTGAAATGGAAATATAAGACCAGCCCCAGTATGAGCCCCAATGCTGATTGAAATAACAACTTTGATACACCGCTCAAACCATCTGCATTCTTCTGCGTAAGTTTAATATAATCATCAATAAACCCAAGTACACCAAACCAGATCAA
>MHYI01000242.1:3251-3476 GCA_001828295.1 Planctomycetes bacterium RBG_16_41_13
AAAGATATGTATTTAAATATTTCTAAGGAATTTATCGAAGAAAGCCAACTAAATAGCAAAGTTTTTTAACCTCTTTTCTTAGCGTTAGACGTCTTTTTAGATTTAATAGCCTTTTTTATAATTGCAGAAATCTCTTCTATCTTAAAAGGCTTGGTAAGTACGTAATCCACGCCACATTCCTTTAACTGGGATGAACTGAGTTGGTTGCCCCATCCCGTAATAAAG
>MHYI01000242.1:3507-6241 GCA_001828295.1 Planctomycetes bacterium RBG_16_41_13
TTTTTTTAGAGACCGCCCAACCAGAAATATCGGATAGTCCGACATCCGTTATTACAATATCATAATTCCCATCTTTAAACAGTTTAATACCTGCCATGCCTCTGTCGACCTTCTGGACATGGTGGCCGAGATTTACTAAGTTCTCAGCAAGGACATCCAGGGTGATTTTGTGGTCTTCTATGAGAAGTATCTTCGTTTTTTCTTCATGTCCAAGAGTATCTTTATACTCCATCTCATGAATAAATTTTTCGGATATGGGTAGTTGTACGGTAACAGTTGTGCCTATGCCCAGTTCGCTGTCTATGCTAATATGACCGTTGTGCCTGCTGATTATTCCGTATGCAAGACTCATCCCCAGACCTGTACCCTTTGACCCCTTTGTTGTAAAAAAGGGGTCAAATACTCTCTTCTTTGTATCTTCGGTCATACCTTCGCCCGTATCAATAAAACAAACGAAAATATCCTTCCCATTGGTTTTTGTATGAATCGTTAATTCTCCCCCTTTAGGCATCGCATCAACTGCATTAAACAAAATGTTAATAAAAACCTCTCTCAACTCCGTAGCGTTTCCTTCTACCGTGGGGATTTCCATTGAATCGGTATCAACGCGAAGTGTTATTTTTGGGATATTAGACCCTCCAGACCATTTCGACTCCGTCATTCTAATGACGTCATTTATGATATCTTTTATATTGACTTCTGAAAAATCCTGTGTAGTACGAATTCTCGTAAATTCCTGAATCCTTCTGACAACTTCACCTCCATCTAACACGAGTTTTTCAATAATTTGTAATCTTTCACGAATTGAGGTGTCGATGTCCTTGGAAAGCAACATTTGTGTGTGCCCTAGGATGCCACTCAACAAATTATTAAAATTATGGGCTACACCTGTAGCCAATTCTCCCAGTGCCCTTAATCTTTCAGACCGTACCAACTGCAACCGTGTAGACTCTAGATTTTCGTAAAGAAAGGCATTGTCCAACGAATTAGCAGCTATACGAGCTACAACCTTCAAAAATTTTATTTCTCTTTCATTGAAGAATTTATTGTCGCGAACACTTCTTAAAAAAAGAGTTCCAATGACGTTGTCTTTCAATATAATGGGAATAACAACAATCGCATTGTTTTTTAGAGATTTTATATTTTCCTGCACATCCTTCATTAATGGATCAAGGAGAATATACTGAACGATCACCATCTCTCTTGTCTCCAGCGCCTTCTTCACTTCCGGGTAATTGTCAATCGTTATCTCCAACTCAATGTCAGGATTATCGTGAGAAGCAATTACTTGGGCAAATTCCTCCTCATGAGCAACACGAAAAATAGAACAACGCGTTGCTTCAAAAAGAGAAGCAACATTTTTGACAATAATGTAGAGAATTTCTCTGCTACTCAGTGTTGATGATACAGCTTCTGATATCTGAAGAAGTGCTTCTGAATCAGCCAGGTCTTTATTCAACAAATCTATCATATTCCTACGATCAAAAACCCGGTTTATACGGTACTGTAATTCACTCGAATTGAGCGGTTTAGTAATTAAATCATCTACAGCGAGTTGGGTATAATCAACATCGTTGTTAATATTCTTTGTTAACGCTATAATACCAGGCATATTATCAGTTGCGTCTTTGATTAAGGAAATGAATTCTGACATATTAACCCCTAAAGAATTGCAATCAAAAAGAATCAGGTCTGTTGTGTTATTTTGAATTTTTGTGAGTGCGTATTTAGCATTATCAGCAAAGTCCAAATCATATATCTCTTTTTTAAGTATACTGCGCACAAAATGCCATATGGCATTGTCTTTTTCCACCAACAGTACCTTTTTCTGAGTATCCATACTGAATATTTATTTGCTAATTACAATTATGGACTGGCACACGCTTTGAGAATAATTCTTTAAACTTTTCAATAATATTTTCCATATGCATACCTCTGGAGCCTTTAACTAATACTATATCATTCTCTCTTAGTTCATTTATTTCGGTAGCCGTAATTTCTGAAACATCCTGAAAACTGATGACTTGTCTTTCAGGCGTACCTGATGATTTTGCCGCCTTTGCAATTTCAGATGCATATTTTCCTACAGTCCATAATAAATCAATATTCAGGTGAGATACTGTTTCTCCAATTTCCTTGTGTAACTGAGCAGATTCATTTCCCAATTCTAACATGTCACCGCATACAAAAACTTTTCTACCCGCTGCATCAATTTCACTAAGATATTGTAAGGCTGCACGTACAGACTCAGGATTTGCATTATAAGCATCATTGATAATGGTAATGTTTCCTATTCGTTGATGTTCAATTCTCATTGAAGGTAGTTTAAAGGAGGAAAAGGCATCCTTTACAGAGCAGACATCGTGACCTAGTGCCTTGCAAATAGCAAAAGAAGCCAAACAGTTTGCAATATTATGATACCCAGGGAGGGGAAGGGGAATTTTTAAATGTCCATTGAGTTCGAAAACATACCCTTTGCCTTTTTTCTTTACATCCGTACACTTAAAATGCGCCTGTGAGCTAAAACCAAAGCCTACTGTTTTTCCTTTAAAACATCTGGCAATTTTAGCACACCATGGATTATCGGCATTATATACAAATACTCCACCCTTACTGAGATTTTCTAATATTTCTGCTTTTGCCTGTGCAACTCCTTCGATACTTTTAAGACCTTCCAGGTGCGTTTTGGAAATGTTAACAATTACTGCTACGTCAGGAGCGCCAATCTCAGACA
>MHYI01000243.1 GCA_001828295.1 Planctomycetes bacterium RBG_16_41_13
AAAGCCGTTGTATTCCGTATCCACTGCCAAGAATGAATACCACCCCGATAAATACCCGTATGCTCAAAAGGTCAAATAATCCCTTCGGGCGTTGTTCCAGAAATTCCTCCCATGTTATCTTTGCACGATGGCCTCCGGGCGCCTCAACAATTATTACGTACGGAATTACTTCCATAACCTCAGGCAGTTTCCACAAGCCTTTCCCGTCCGTTTTATCCTCAAGGATTATAACGCCATTTTCGTCTGCAAGAATAACCTCTGCGTTGCCAGCAGGTGAATGATCACTGTAGGAGGCATACAATTTTTCCCCCTTAAAAAAAAGGGAAAGCCCGTGAGCATGCACCTCACAATGCGCAAAAAAAAAGCTGCAACAAAAAATTAACAAGAAAACTTTCAAGATCAGATACCCAACAATGATGGTTTTGCTTTTTGCAGAAAGTGTACCAGCCAATACCCGATAATGCCTTCAATAAGCATGACGGGAATATGCCCCAAAAAAACCAGTTTGGCAAGGGAGGCCAAAGCCGCATGGGCGTTATAAAGGGAGACAAAGAGCAAGACTGACGAAATAAGAATAGTCCCGCCCCCGACGATCGATCCTATCCATGGCCTCTTTTTTGCCGATGAGTGTTTCATCCAGCGGCGTCCAAACACACCCATAAGTGCGCCTGGCAATGCCATAATTGCTATATTTACACCCAACACCGTTAACCCCCCAAAACCCAGGAACAAGGCCTGCAGCAGGAGACCTGCCGTTATTACCGTTATCGCGCTCCAACCCAGTAAAAGCCCTGCAATGCCATTGAGTATCAGATGCATGCTGAAAGGCCCAACGGGGATATGGATTGTTGAACCTGCAAAAAACGCAGCGGCAATTACTCCATATGCGCCAACCTTTTCCGGTTGAAGGCTTTTTATTGACAGTGCTATGGCGGGCGCCGCAACTGACCATCCGGCGATAATAATGTAGGGGGAAAGCACTCCGTCACTAATATGCAAAAATATCTCCTTCAGTTATCAGTAGTACGTATAAGATACTCGTGCCACTGCATGGCACAAAAAAAATAATTTCACGAATATTCCGGGATGTTTTTTTGCAATGACAGAAGGAAACCCGTTCTCATTGTATCCCTGGCTGTTTTTTGTGTCTTTTTGTGCCTTTTCGCGGCTAAACGAAACACGTTCCCATTGTATCCATGTCTGCCGTCATGCAAGCATAGTGGAGAAATCTGGTCTTTATGGAAAAAGGTCATATTTACAAAATCCCCTTTCCCGTAGTTGCCATGGATATGCCCCCGTGTTTAACGCCTTTTGCCGATTTCAGTTTTCCGTATAATTCCTCTACCCTTTGCGGCTTGCCCTTTATAATAATAATTTCAAGACAATTATCATGGTCGAGATGGATATGCTGGGAAGAAAGGACAATATCATAATAGTCGTGCTGGATATCAATGAGCATGTTTACCAGTTCCCTTTTATGATGATCGTAAACAAGTGTGATAGAACCGGTAATCTCCATGCCCTCATTCCATTCCTCCACCACTAAATCACCACGTATCAGATCACGTATTGCCTCCGAACGGTTGGTATATTTTTTCTTTCTTATGTGGGTATCAAACTTCTTAAGGAGTTCTTTTTCCAGAGAAACCCCGAATCTAACCAAAAAGGACATCGTGCGCCTCAATATAAAATTATGCTGACTTTTGATGGTGTTACCAATCGAAAAATTGTATTACGATTACCTGGCAATGTCAACATTCAATACAAATTTTTAATAGTAACGCTTTCGTTTTCAAAAAACCAAAGCGTTCCTTTTAATATAATTTACAAAACTTATTTAACATGTTAATGTAAAAAAGAACACACGAAGAACGAAGAACACAGAGAAATACTTACAAAAAAGAGGGTTTTTTTTACCGGGTAAGACTTTTTAAAAATATTACGAAGGGAGAAAATAAAGGGAAATGACACGGGAAGAACAGAAATCTTCGCCTTTTTTTAAAAAGGTACGAATTCATGTATTACTTTTTATTGCCACTTTCCTGACAACGTATTACGTTAATGGAATATGGTATTCACTAGCTATTATGTCAATCCTCCTTTCTCATGAATTAGGACATTTTTTTATGTGCAGAAAATACCATGTTGATGCCACTATGCCCTATTTTCTACCCCTCCCGCTCCCACCTTTTGGCACATTTGGAGCAGTCATAAAAATGAAAGGGCACATCCCTGACAAACGGGCATTGTTTGATATTGGCGCAGCGGGTCCGCTTATGGGCTTGGTATTCGCTATTCCCGCCATCATAGTAGGCCTTATCCTTTCAGACGTACGGCCTATGCCAGACGATTCATCACATTACCTGGGACTCGGAGAGCCTCTCCTTTTTTCATTTATCGCGAAGCTTCTATTTGGAACGCTGCCTGAAGGAATGGACATTTATCTTCATCCCCTTGCATTTGCAGGCTGGGCGGGATTATTCGTCACTGCGCTAAATCTTTTGCCCATCGGGCAGCTTGACGGAGGACATATTATGTACGCACTGCTGGGGAAAAAGAGTGACATCGTTTATCGTATAGGTATATTTATTTTTTGCGTAATCACCGTATTTTTTTATAAGGGCTGGATTTTATTTGCCATACTCCTTCTGATTTTTGGATTTCGACATCCCTCACCCGCAGATGAATATACCCCTCTCGATACCAGGAGAAAGATGCTTGGCATAGCCCTATTCATTATTTTTCTCATATCTTTTACCCCTGTGCCTCTTAAATTTTAGCACCCATCCCCCTGTTTGAGCAAAACAGAAATGCAAATGCAGCGAACGCTCTTTGTTGCGGGAAAAATGGCAAAACTCCTTTAAAACCCTTTTTACTACTATCATAATACATACTGTGGTATAGTATTACTTTGTAAAAACTTCTTTTTTTTGTAAGTTTTTCTTCGTGCCCTTTGTGGTTAAACTCTTTTTGGTTGCGGCTTTGCTGCGATAGGATATATGCGCATTTTAGCGTTGTAAGCATTCCGCACAAAAAGAATACCATACATACCGGTATCGTTTACGCATGCAGCGGCACAGGAACGATTTGTAACGTAGATACGCAAAAATTTTTACGAGGTTTACCATGTCTATAGTATCAATTGCAAAATGTGACGATTATACCCTGGAAAAGGTTTACCATGCGATACATCGGTCTCTAAGCTTGCTTAATGGCACTGAAATGCTTGTACGGCCGGGAAAGAAGGTACTGTTAAAACTCAATCTTCTTTCATCATCACAAACCCCGGAAAGAGCGGTAAATACTCACCCCGCAGTTGTCAGGGCGCTGGTGGATATATTTCAGAAAGATTTCGGGTGTGAGGTATATATTGGGGATTCATCAGGAAGCGTAAAAAACAGTTCCACGTTCAACGCCTTCCGGGTTACCCGCATCAATGAAATTGCGGAAAATACCGGCGCAAGGATTGTGAATTTTGATAAAGACAAATATATCGACGTCTACAACAAGGATTATGAAATCTTAGACAAATTCCGTATAGCAAGGACGTTGAGAGAGGTAGATTTTATTGTTTCCGTTCCTAAACTGAAAACGCACGGTTTAACGCAGTATACCGGAGCGATAAAAAACATGCTCGGCTCGATACCGGGCAATGGCAAAAAGAATGTCCATTTAATAGCACCGAAACCAACCGTCTTTGCCAAGGCATTGGTGGATATTTACCAAATGACGCCGCCCAATCTCATTATAATGGATGCAATTGTAGGCATGGAAGGAAACGGTCCTAATGCAGGAAACCCCAAAAAGGTCGGTTTAATTATTTCCAGCAGGGACAGCGTCGCACTGGATACGGTAGCCAGCAACATCATTGGTTTCGAACCTATGGCCGTACCGACTATCCGTTTTGCACATCAGCGCGGTTTGGGGATTGGTGAATTGAGCAATATTACTGTAGCGGGAGAATCCATTCAAAACGTAGCGGTGCATGATTTTAAAAAACCATCCAGCGGCGCACAGGATTTTGCGGGAAAGTATCTACCCAATTTTCTTCTTGCGATGATGTTTGACAATACCTGCTCTACCTTTTCCACCGTAAACCATTCCAATTGTACACGGTGTTATGAGTGCGTAAGAAATTGCCCTGCCGGCGCAATGTCAAAAGACACGGGAAAAGTAGAGGTCGACAAAAAGAAATGTATTGGTTGTTTTTGCTGTGATGAAGTATGCGATTTTCATGCAATAGAGATGAAACGCTCTCTGGTTGGCAGAGCGTTGCTCGGTATGGCAAAGGCTTTGGGAGTAGAAAAGGTCGAATAAATTCCCCCTGTGAAATTTTTAAAGGTCAATAGATTTATCAGACTGGAACCAATAAGGCAGAACATTACCAAAAAATTTTAATACCTTTATAAAAAATGGAACTAAAGTGGGCCAATATCATCCTTCCTGAAATCAAGGAACTTATCAGGACAAAAAACTTCAGCCGGCTGCGGGATTTTCTTCGCGAACGTCATCCCGCTGATATTGTCGACATTCTCGCCGGGCTGGAACCTGCAGAGAAAGTGGTAAGTTTCAGATTGCTTGACAAGAGCAAAAGCTCTGAAGTCTTTTCACTCTTTGATTCTTCAGAACAGGAAGAGATCCTAAAGCAATTCACAGAACAACATGTAAGAACACTTTTAATTGAAATGGAGCCGGACGACAGAACCCAGTTATTTGATGAACTTCCTGCAGACGTTGTGGAGAGACTCCTTAAATTGCTCCCTCCCGCGGAAAGAAAGGAAGCAAACGAACTTTTAAATTATCCTCCAAACTCCGCAGGCCGCATAATGACCCCTGAGTTCGTGGGACTTCAAATGCATATGACCGTTGCACGGGCGCTTGAACATATACGTAAAACAGGTTTGAACCGTGAAATTATTTACATATGCTACATAGTTGATGAAACAAAAAAATTGCGGGGGGTTACCTCTCTCAAAAACATCATCCTTGCAAATCCCGACCAACTGATACAAGAGATAATGAATGAACATGTTTTATTCGTTCATACCACCGATGATCAGGAAGAAGCAGCAAAGATGGTTCAGAAATACGATCTTCTCGCGGTGCCGGTAGTCGATAACGAAAACAGGCTCGTTGGCATTGTGACGGTTGACGATGTGCTTGATGTTGTAGAAGAAGAAGCAACCGAGGATTTTAAGAAAATGGCGGGTATTCAGACTATAGAAGATGAATATTTCCGCGTTGGAGTATCAAAACGCGTGATTAACCGGATAGTTTGGCTTGCGATACTTGTCATCGCTGCAACCATTTCACAAGCAATACTGAAGGGATACTCAGAAATCTTAAGCTCGATGATTGCAATTGCCTATTTCATCCCTATGTTAACGGGCTCAGGCGGCAACACCGGTTCTCAGTCATCTACCCTTGTGATCCGGGCACTGGCTACGGGAGAGATAACTACCAAGGAATGGTGGAAAATTTTACTACGGGAATTACGGGTAGGGGTTGTGCTTGGACTGATTTTAGGATTTATTGCTTTTTCCATTGCAGCAATATCCACAAAACAAATCGCACTGGCCGCAACGGTAGGAATTTCCTTATTTTCTGTTGTAAGCGCCGGGAATATCGTAGGAGTCTCAATCCCGCTGTTTTTCAGGCTGATAAAACTGGATCCGGCGTTTGTATCTGCACCATTAATTGCAACGTTGCTGGACGCAACGGGACTTATTATTTATTTCGAAATCGCCAGGAGGGTGCTTTTAATAACAACCCACTAACATTTTTTCCCAACAGCAGGAACGAAGCATTTGCCAGTTTGGGTATGAACGCATTTATGACAATTTATAGCAAATGCTTCGCCCCCGCTTCCCTTAAAAAAATACCGCTAAAATCGCAAGTCTCCCGTATAAACGAAGCTTGACTTTTTTTTTGACCGATGGTATCCTCTGATACTTTTATCATTGAGAGTTCCTGCAAATTTTGAAAGGAGGCGCGATTGCCGTATCAATGCAAATCTTCAAACGAAAATATCGTCTTACTTGGTCTTGCATTTGACCATGAAGATAATCATAAAAGGATTACCACCGGGGAAAATTTTTATATCCTTGGCGGATCTGTCAAAACCCATGATAATCTTGTTGAAAAGGTAATGGCTTTTAATGAAACCGTTAAAACATACGGCAAAAAATTAGAAGACATTTCTAAAACTGAGTTTTATGAAATCGTTAAAAAAATTGACGATAAAAACAAAAAAATGTTCTGGTTTTATCCCAACCAAATAAACTTATGATACGAATTGCACCTCTTTTATTACTACTCAATCTGTTTTGTACCCTCCAAATTTTCGCAACAGAATTCTTTGATGATTTTGAGATACATTACAAGTTGGGAAATGAATATAATATGCAGGGAATGCTGGATGAGGCAATCTCGGAATACCATGCCGCAATAAAGATAAATTCAGGCTATGCAAATATCTACAACAACCTTGGGGTTGCGTATAGCAAAAAAAGGATGTTTGATAAAGAAATAGAGTCATACAAAACGGCAATTGACCTGAATGCCGAATTTGAGGATGCATATTTTAACCTGGCAATTGCATATGGCTCGAAAGGCATGGTAGATGAGGAAGTATCCACTTACCAAAAATTAATAAGCATCGATCCGTATAATTTAGAGGGTTTGTACAATTTAGGACATGCTTACCGTAAGAAAGAGAAATATGATGAATCCATTGCTGCATACAAAAAAGTAACGGAACTCTATCCTGATTATTTCAATGCGCAGTTCAATTTGGGGGTTGTCTATGGACAAAAAGGCATGTTAGCCGAGGAAATTATTCAATACAAAAAAGCGTTGGCATTAGCGCCAAACGACGCAAAGATTCACTTTAACCTTGGTATTGCTTACGGTGAAATGAAAATGGTTGAAGACCAAATACGCGAATTTAAAGAAGCCCTTGCTATAGATCCCTGTTACATTAAAGCTTATAAAAATCTGGAATCTGCCTATCGGCAAGAAGGATTGATTGAAGAAGCAGATGACGAACTATCAAAGTACCACAATCTGACCCGGGTAGAGAGGTAAAAAACATACATCTTATTTTAGTTTTCAGACAATAACGTAAACGCTGTAAAAACCAAAGGAGGAAGAGAAGAATGCTCAACAAGGTCAACGCGATGATCGACAAATTAAATGGAGTTGTTTCCGAGAAATCAGAGAAGGTTATGACAAACAAAAAAATAGAGGGGATGGTAAACGGTATCGGCGCAATGGTTACCTTCCTCGGTGCAATTGCTTTTGGTATAGTATTCATCATGTGTACCGCAAGTTTAATGAAAACCGGCAAGAATTATGTCGTGAGGCCTACCGCTGATGCAGCCGTAGAAGAAGGAGCAGAAACAGAAGGGGTGGAAGATGCTGAATGGGGGCACGGTGAAGACGAAGAGGAAGAGGATGAATAAGACACGGCAGATGACCGGTATCATTTTTATTTAACGCTACTTATAACGTTTTAAAAGTAAGTGGGATAGGATATGGTAAAAAAAATCTTTATAGTAACGAATAGCATCTTTATTGTCTTTGCCCTCTGTTTTTTAGCACCAGTACAAGCAGTATCCTTACGCTTAGCGCCGGAGCAGATACAGGAGGCAATCCAGTATGGAAGGCAAAATAAAGAGGTTGATTTCGTTGCCTTTTCAAAAGATTGGACGGTATCCCTCGGAAAGGGAATAGGCTTTGCCACATTATTCACTCCTTACCACAATGTTGCTTACAAGGCAAAAAAGTTTGAA
This sequence comes from Planctomycetes bacterium RBG_16_41_13, assembly GCA_001828295.1. The sequence continues at coordinate 7,794 of MHYI01000243.1, forward strand.
ATAGAACACAAAAATCTCACCAACCGGGACATTTTGAATGCTTTAGAAATAGGAAATGCGCTTGTGTTTACCGTAACTGTTTACGGGGACGCATTTAATTTCGCAGTATTCCAAACGGCAAAACTTTGTCAAAAGGATCTGGAAATCAGACCTATATATGAATTTAAACCTGATATAGCAGATGCCAGTGAATTTTGGCCAAATCCCCCGAGCCAAATGGCGAGAATGGTATTTAAATTCCCTGTTTACGATATCGATTTAAATATGCCAATAACATTGGTTGTTTTTGAT
>MHYI01000244.1 GCA_001828295.1 Planctomycetes bacterium RBG_16_41_13
AATCAGACGTAAAATTCATACTTTACAAAATGCAATTTCCACCGGATATTTCGGAATCCCTTATTGAACAAACATTGGGAAAATACCTTCATGACACGTATGTAAAACATACCTTATTGAAAAGAGGAGGAGGCGTCATATTTAAAGTAGATGAAAAGAGTAAAAAAAAGGCGTCTGTTATTTATGCCAGAATTGACGCACCAACGACAGGACATAAAAACGGATTATCGCTTATCATGCTCGTAACACAACGCTTTGATTTCAGATCGTTTCTTGTGGCATGCTATGGGTTTGAAAGAAGGAGGGAGATCATTCGTACAAAGATTGAAGCGTTAGGATATTACCGTAGAAAAATTGATTCAATAGAAAACAAGAAATGCGTGGTATGCAACAGTTTTCTCCATGAAGAGACTTTTGCGGGGAAATCAGCGAAAGAAAATCAGTGTCTTGTTTGCAGTATAGATGCGGATAAAATGCCGCCTAATGAAAAATAATTACCTTGGGTGTTAGTATCTTATTAGTAATTTCTTTGCATTTTTTGGCAAAATATTTATGGTAAAATTCGAAATGCTAAATACGAAATACGAAACAAATTCTAAATTTCAATTTTCAAATGTTCAAAACAGTGTAGGGGCGAAGCATTTGCCCCTACACTAAATTGTTACGGTTTTCGGTTTTGTTCATTGGGATTTTGTATTTTGGAATTTGTTTCGTATTTCGTGCTTAGCGCTGCGTATTTTTTATTTCGTGCTTGTTTGGCTCCGGCTATGCCAGTTTGGGGTTCTCTGTTTGTAGCCACACACAGAGGGGGGATGTTCAACTGTTCGTATATATCGGGGCGGGAAAATTGTCACGCCGTTTTCTTTAATTCCTGTGCAATCATAGGTATCTTGCCATTCACAACGTCAGGGGTAACTAAAAAGGTTGAACCATTTTTACAGGCAGGCAAATGATACATAGGATCTAACATAAAACTTTCAAATACAGAACGTAATGCCCTTGCGCCCGTTTCTTTTTTCAGCGCTATTTTACTAATCGCTGCCAGTGCCTCATCAGTAAATTCCAATTTAGCATTTTCCATTTCAAAGAATTTTTGGTATTGCTTGACCAATGCATTCTTCGGCTCAGTCATTACCCTGATCATATCCTGCTCTGTAAGCGGCAATAATGATACAATTACCGGCAATCTCCCCATAAACTCCACAATCATGCCATATTCAATCAGATCTTCAACTTCAACCTTATTAAGAAGAGTGCCCAAAGACGTATCATTATCAGAGGTCTCATGAATACTTTTTTTTGTGTCAAATCCAATGCTCGCCTTGCCAATTCTCCTCTTAATAATCTCATTAACGCCGGTAAAAGTTCCACCGCAAATAAAGAGGATGTTTTTGGTGTCTATCTGTATATATTTTTGCTCCGGATGTTTTCTTCCTCCCTGCGGAGGGACATTCGATACCACGCCCTCCAAAATCTTTAACAACGCCTGCTGTACCCCTTCGCCTGAAACATCCCGGGTAATGGAAGTGCTGGCATTTTTTCTTGCAATTTTATCTATTTCGTCTATGTAAATAATTCCTTGCTGTGCGCGCTTTACATCAAAATCCGCATTTCTTAACAAACCCAGCAAAATATTTTCTACGTCTTCTCCAACGTATCCTGCTTCTGTCAGGGTTGTTGCATCTGCAATAGCAAAGGGAACGTTTAGCAGTTTCGCGAGTGTGCGGGCTAAAAGCGTCTTGCCGGAACCGGTAGGGCCAATTAACAGGATATTGCTTTTTTCTATTTCAACCTCATCATCCTTGCCCCTGGCGCTTGTTAGCAATCGTTTATAATGATTATACACAGCAACGGCAAGTGTTCTTTTTGCCTTTTCTTGTCCTATGATGTATTCGTTTAATTTAGCATTTATTTCCATTGGAGTAAGAATTTTGCCCGCTGGTTTAACATCGGCGACGGAAACATGCTCTTTTTTAAGCAACATATAGCATGTGTCAACACATTCATTACAAATAAAACTGTTTGCATTTCCCTGTATCAGTCGCCCTATGGCTTCATGATTCCTGCCACAAAAGGAACAGATCATTTTATTATCAGCGGTTTTTTTTGCCACGTTAAAGCTTCTCCATAAAACAAAAGTACTTTTTGTCGGTTAATTTTATAAGGGGACAATGTAACAAACAATCAAAAAAGATGCAAATTTATTTTGTCCGGTGAGGGAGAGAGATATCGTAATAAAATTATTGTATAATAATCATACTTGAAGGGGGTTTATGGTGAAAAAATGCTTATTTCACCTCTTTTTTTGGCATCAGATATGATAAGGATTTGACCTTGACAAGATATTTTAATTGAAGTAAATTTATTTTAGGATTTATTATTAACTAAGATTTCTCCTTATTTTTGATTACTGCGGGACTCGAAATGGGCGACTCTGATAAAATCGTTGACAGGCGGCAGTTCTTTAAAGACTTATTTTATTATGTTGGCAATAAAGCCGCCGATTATACCAGCAAAAAAATCGACCGAATAATGCCAAAAGGTGATTATTTGCGCCCTCCCGGAGCAGGAGAAGAGACGGAATTTCTCTCATTATGTACCCGTTGTGATGAGTGCATAAAGGTTTGTCCCGCAAAGGCCATTAAGAGATATGAAGGGTTTATGGATGTGGCCATTGGTACTCCCGTGATAAAACCAAAGGAAAGCCCGTGTGTATTATGTAATGGGCTATTGTGTATTAAGGCGTGCAAAGACGGCGCATTAAAGCCTGTCGATACGGTTGCTCAGGTAAAAATGGGGATTGCACGTATTAATAAGTCACAATGCTTTGCCTGGGACGATCAGGACTGTCACCTTTGTTATATAAAGTGTCCTTTACAGGGCGATGCCTTGTACCAGGAAGACGGCAAACCGGTAATTAACGAAGAAAAATGTGTCGGTTGCGGTATTTGCGAATACGTATGCAATACAATAAATAGTACGTGTGCAATCAAGACGCTTCCGCAGGGCTAATGTTCGCAAATAATAGCATACCATTAACACCCGTTATTTTAGAAAAAAGCAGAGAAAAACACTGTGTTTTTCTCTATTGGAACTGGTAATTTTTTCATCTCATACCAACAAATACGTTGTGCCATTTTTGGCGTCAGCGATTAGAACAAACTTATGAAAGGGGTAATAATGTCTGACTGTAAGATTCCGTTTACTTGTGAGCTTTGCGATAAACAGTCTTCCTGCCAATTAGACCATATAGAACATAACAAGTGGGCAATCGCCCAACGCATGAAGGATATTGCCCATAAAATCGTTGTAATGAGTAATAAAGGCGGCGTGGGGAAAAGCACCGTAACTACAAATCTTGGCGTGACATTAGCTTTGAAGGGATACAAGGTAGGCGTTGCCGACGCGGATATACACGGGCCAAATATACCCATGATGTTAGGAGTAGAGGGACAAAGACTTAAGGGGACAGAAGAAGGCATACTGCCGTTAGAAGTGCTCCCAAATTTAAAGATTGCCTCTCTTTCCTTCCTCATAGAAGATCCCGCGCTTCCCATAATATGGAGAGATGCTGCAAAGTGGGATTTTTTATGTGAATTAATGGGAAGTATCTGTTGGGGAAAACTGGATTATCTGCTGGTTGATTTACCGCCGGGCACAGGCAACGAGGCCATTTCAATCATTGAACTCATTGGCAAGGTGGACGGTTCTGTTATTGTCACTACGCCCCAGGACGTAGTTTTGCTAGATGTAAAGAAATCGGTTTATTTCTCGAGAGACAGCAATGTGCCGGTCATTGGTGTGGTAGAGAACATGAGTGGTTTGGTATGTCCCCACTGTAAAGGGCACATAGAAGTATTTAAAACGGGAGGCGGCGAAAAGATTTGCAAAGAATTAGGATTGGCATTTCTTGGCAAGATACCTTTGGATCCTGAAGTCACTAAAAAATGTGATGATGGCGAGGCGTTTGTAACTGCTTTTCCCGATTCGGAAGGAGCAAAGGCTTTTAGCGAGATAAGTGAAAAGTGTGAAATATTTGTCAGTAAGCAATCAGAAGAAAACCTGGAAATAAAAGAATACCGGGAAGTCCCTTTTATGGGTAAAGTACCTGTAGACCCTAACTTTGTTGAATAAGGAATGCTGTCTGATTAGTTGTTTATAATGACTCCCCCCACATTATTCAAATAATAAGCGTGTTCCTCACAAACATACTCCGCTAATAACTGCCCGCCGCAAATAATGTTACCTTCCCGCTGATTTTAACCAGGATAATGTAGGATGGGTTTCTTACCCGACTTTCAGGACTAACGTGTTACAAAAAAACAGGTGTTTTTTTCATATTTTTCTCCCGATTCATCTGAGCGCCACGATCATAAAAAGAGAGAGATTCCGGAAATTTTAAAATAAAAAAGAGACCTCTTATGTTTCGTTCTATCAGAAGCAAGTTAATATTTTTCTTCCTGCTGGCAGTCCTCACTCCATTGTTAGTGATGCGTCTTATCGCTTATCCCACTGCACGAAAAGCTATCCACGAAACTACCATTAATAATTTACAACTGATTACCTCTAAAAAAGCTTTTCAGTTGAATGAGCGGTTAAAAAAAATACGGGGACATGCGGAACATATTGCTAAAAATCCTTTTATGGCTGCCGCTGCTTGTTTAGCAAAAGCAGATAACACTACCATCACCCGATTCGTTTCTCTCCTATCCACGGAAAACAATTTACATGAATTTATTATAAGTGATATTGACGGTACTATTTGTGTATCAACTGACAGTAGCATTATAGGGTTAAACATTGCCGGCAGTAAGGGTTTTCTTCAAGCAGGTGGAGGTGGAATATGTTTTTCAGAAGCACCCCCTATAACCACATTTGATACCCTTGAAACACAAAACTGGCAGGCAATTTTTAACACATTATATGCCTACATCCCAATAAAAGAAAATGGGCATACAGTGGGTATAGTAGTATTAAAATCAGACCTCTCTTTCCTCAGTAAAGAGATATTAGAAATACCACACGGAGATAATTATGCAGTACACATTATCAATAGGGAAGGGCAGTTGATTGCCGGGTCGAATCCTGAAAAACTCCTTCACACTACAGGAAATTTTGCCAAAGAAATGCCACTAAAAACCCTCCTGACAGAACCGGGAACAAGCCAGTTTACAAGGAGCGTAAAAGCATGTTTAGCCGGCGCTAATGGATATGACATGATTGGTTATGTTAATAATACCGGAGAAACCGTACTGGGAGCATGGCATTGGGTTCCCGAACTGCAGTGGGGTGTTATTGTCGAAATCGATGCGGCTAAAATATCTCTCGTTATGAATGATCTTAAAAATCCCATAGCAAAAATACTTTCTTATTTAACCGTAGCAGGCATTATTATGGCGATATCAGGAATCGCATTTGCTTTTATAACCGGCCAAAAAATAGGCAACCCTATTCTTACCTTAACAAAAGCAACGCGTAAAATGTCTGCCGGAGATTTTTCGCAACGCGTGGAAATAAACACCAGGGATGAAATTCAGGAACTGGGAGATGCGTTTAATGTCATGTCAGCATCCTTTCAGGAAAAAACTACCGCACTGGAAGAGGCGACAAATTTTTTAAAAAGCATTCTGGTAAGTTCTACGGAACATTCAATCATTGCAAGTGATCTTGAGGGAAATATTCTGGAATTTAACAAAGGCGCGGCAAGGATGTTTCAATATGCGCCGGAACAAATGATAAACAAATCAAATATAAAAATGTTATATACGAAAGAAGATATCCTGTCAGGGAAACTTCAAAAAATACTTAAATCCACATTATTTACCGGCCGCTATAAAGATGAAATGAAACTGGTGCGTAAAGATGGAAAAACATTTACCGGATATACAACCATCACCAGGAGGAATTCTTTCAGCGGCGCACCAACAGGTTACGTAATAATCATAAGGGATATTACCGAACAAAAGTTACTGGAAGAAGAGGTCAATAATTATACG
>MHYI01000245.1:0-1314 GCA_001828295.1 Planctomycetes bacterium RBG_16_41_13
GGTATAAAATGCCGTACAGTATGGCAATCGGTATGGATCGGCATCGAAACAAAAACCGTTATTCATAATTTTAACATGGGGTTGAAGGTTAATTTTTAAGGGGGGATAGAATGTTGCTGTTAGCTAAGACAAGCCAGAAAAGCAAGGTTAAGCATTGTTGGAAGGAAACAGAAAACGAAGAATTATTTTCACCTATATGCAACCCAGGCATAATCAGAATGAAAGCCGAATTGTTTAATGCCGGTGAGAAAGACGCTCTTTGCAAGGTTTGTTGGTTGAAACACTATAACAGCGATTAAAACCAAGTTTTTAGGAAGGAGCTGTCAGTCTTTGTTGTTAGTCTTTCTCTACAAACTGTTTTTAAGATTTCCAGTTCCTTTTGTAGTAAGCTCTCAGTGGGGTTTGGAGAACCATTATACACAAAATGCCATTTTCTTGTCAAGTAAAAAATGCATGTTCAATAATAACAACATATTACAACACTATATTATGTCAAGTACGTTTTAATAAAGGAGAACAGCCATGACAAGCCGATATGTGATCTTAACACAGTTCCTTGAAGGAAAGATAACTTATTGCAGAGCCTTAGACCTATTAACTGAGCAGACAGGATGCAGAGCCGAGTCCCATATTATTTTAAACGTGGAGAAAGACAAACAACTCAAAGGGGAACCGTCATGAAAGAATTTGTGGAGCTTATGTTGACTTTGTGTGCGCTTCTTGGGGCGGTTATGATCGCAGTTAGCATTTATACCGTTATAGAGGAATTCTTTGGGGAGCGTGGGGAATGAAAACTACAAGATGCAAAGAGGCCGACAGTTGTATTGTGTGTTATTACATGCGATATGGGACATGCATAAAAACAGGCAAAAAAACAGAAGGAGACAAAAAATGAAACGCCCATGGTATATGCACCCTGATAGATGCCGCCAAGTATTGCGGAGAATTGCCAGCAAAATAACAAACGAAAATCGCCAAGATAAAATGGACCGGGCTTTCGAGCTTTTATATTCCAAAGTTGAAAACTGGATGAACAGACATTCCTAAAAGTTACTTTTATCGGATTAATTTTGGGATGGGAATTATTTGTTGACATTATTATTATTATTATGGTACTATCCCAAACAGAGAAAAGGAGTCTATCATGTATGATCTCTGGTCTGAATGGAATGGGGCACCACGTAAAATTAAATCTCGTATACTCACAAAAGAACGCGCTGAGTCTATCAAAGAGGAATATCAAATTCTGTATCCAGATTTTTGTTTTTTTATCCGAAGATGCAAAGACGCTTTTTAACGCTAAATTGACCGGCT
>MHYI01000245.1:1389-3509 GCA_001828295.1 Planctomycetes bacterium RBG_16_41_13
GTAGCATTTGCTTTTTCAGGCGCGTACTGCCAGGAACACCAATATATTACACATCCTGCATTTTGGGCTTTATTCGGCAGCATCTACACCACTATATTATGGGGAATGTTGTTAGTTTATAGAGACCGATAACGGCTTGAGGCTTTCGTTGACGTAATGTCTTTTAAATAACCAAAAGCCCATATTAAAGCAAGAAAAAATAAAAAATGATTTACGCATATACACGCATAAGCACAGATAGGCAAGAACTTGAAGGCCAAGAATATTCAATTAAAAATTTTATTGAATCTGACTTGAAAGTTCTTGCTTACTCCTTTGTGTCTGAAACTGTATCCGGAAAGGTTTCTTGGAGACGTAGAGAATTAGGCAAACTAATTGATACAATGGTTAAAAATGACACTTTAGTTATTTCTGAGTTGTCACGGTTGGGTAGATCTATGCTTGAAGTGATGGAACTCCTATCCGTGCTAACCCAAAAGCAGATTAAGGTTATATCTATTAAAGAAGGATTCAAATTAGAAGACAACATACAATCAAAGGTGATAGCTTTCGCCTATTCAATGTGCGCGGAATTAGAAAGGCAATTAATTAGCGTGAGAACAAAGGAGGCTCTTGCATCAAAACGTAGCCAAGGCGTTATTCTAGGCCGTCCGAAAGGTTCTACTGACAGTTACCAAAGAAAGAGGAGAAAATGAGATATAAAAATTTTGCTCAATGGGAGCATAAATACCCTTATACCGATGTTATGAGCAGCAAAATGAATGGATTATGCAAGAAATGCCAAAATAATATTGCTGGAAAATGTAAGTTTTACCAAGAACCATATAAAGTTAGAGGATGCAAAAAATATGAAAAGACGGGATAACAATTATATAGAAGAATCACGTAAATTCGTTTTCCGATTATGGACTTTACAAGAAGTCTGCATTATGCTCCGTATTTCTAAACGGCAATTTTATTATCTCAGGAAAACAGGATTGTTAAAACCAATGCATAGAAGAGTAGATTATGATGGAGGGGCAACATATTTTACAGATAGGCAAATATTTGAAGCAATACTTTACCTGTATCCAGACATAGAGAAACAAGAGGCCAACTATCTTGAACAGCAAATTAGCGAGGTAGAAAATGATCAAATCATTAAAGAAAGAGCTACCCAAAAAAAGAGCCGGAAGAAAAAGAAAAGTCGCTCTGCCTGTGAGCATGGAAGAGGGGATAGAGGAAACAGTAGAAGTGGAACCAGGGAAATTCGAGGTAGTACCGGGGTCTGGAAACCCTCCCCTACCGGTTATACAGTTACCTACGGGAGTATCACCAATAGATTACTTGGAGAAGAAAACCCTAACGATCATCGGGAGGGTTGAAGGATTGGCAGTATCAGGCACAAACGAGGATGCCGTCAAACTCAAAGCAAACCTTGCATTGTTAAACAAATTGATACCTGACAAGCAAAGAAGTGAAATATCAATCAGTGTAAGCCCGTACCAGCGTATTTTAGAAGCTATCGAAAAGGAGGAGGAAAACAATGCCGAAAGGAGTTGAAATAATATGTACTCGTTGCGGTTGGAAGTGGACAACTAAGACAGACAGGAAGCCTCGTTCTTGTCCCTTTTGTAAGTCATACCATTACGACGATATCAAAGAAAGCGAGAGGTTAAAAATAAATGAACTCTCAATGGGTTGATCAACATGATTGTGATGAAGACGGACATCATTGGATATGGGCTGGGTGGTCAGATGATGGTGTATCGTTTTATCGTTGTAGATATTGTAGAAAATGGATCGAATCTAAATAAGGAGAAACCATGAACACTATTATAATTAAAACCCAAAAGGGATTTGATGATCTACCAGAAAAATTTGGAGAATCCACAATTATCCAGATAAAGGCCAAATCGAGCCAGATTGTTGTTTGGAAGGCACGGGAAAATAGCTCTGTTGAGGCACGGGAAAATAGCTCTGTTGTGGCATGGGGAAATAGCTTTGTTGAGGCATGGGGAAATAGCTCTGTTGTGGCACGGGGAAATAGCTTTGTTGTGGCACGGGAAAATAGCTCTGTTGAGGCACGGGAAAATAGCTCTGTTGTGGCATGGGGAAATAGCTCTGTTGAGGCATGGGAA
>MHYI01000245.1:3544-3638 GCA_001828295.1 Planctomycetes bacterium RBG_16_41_13
TGTTGTGGCATGGGGAAATAGCTCTGTTGAGGCACGGGAAAATAGCTCTGTTGTGGCATGGGGAAATAGCTTTGTTGTGGCACGGGAAAATAGC
>MHYI01000245.1:4028-6809 GCA_001828295.1 Planctomycetes bacterium RBG_16_41_13
ACAAAGATGATATTGTTGTTTACGGCCTATGCATAGACAAGGTGAGATGCCGTAAAGTCACTGTTATTGGAGAATACAAAAAATGATTGTGGAAAAAATCAACTCTTATATGGACAAGCAAAGGAAGCAATATCCAGTTAGTTCTAATAGAGCAGGGGAATTAGGACACCCATGCATACGGTATCTCACTTTTTTAAGGGTCAGAGGAGAAGAAAGACCTATTCATAGCTTGGATACACAGTTTATTTTCCTAGAAGGACAGCTCGCAGAAAAAAGCGTATTGCGTTTGTTGGAAGATTCAGGGATCGAGGTTATTGAACAACAAAAGAGTTTCCAGTGGAGAGAGTACCAAATAGGTGGTAAGCTCGACGGTAAAATAATACATGAAGACAAAATGCTACCCCTTGAGATAAAGCGTATGTCTCCATACTTATTTGATAAAATGAACACGGTAGATGATTTGTTAAAAAGTAAATATTATTACAAATATCCTGCACAATTAACATTATATTTGTTGATGGATTCGCAAGAACAAGGCATATTCATTATTAAAAATCCTGTGACCGGGAGATTGAAAGAAATTTTATTAAATCTCGATTACGAATATGGCGAAAGTCTTATAAAAAAAGCAGAGCAGGTGAACACATGTATAGCTGACAACACTATACCTAACCCCATACCATGGGAAGAAACATGCGAAAAATGCTGTTTTAAACATTTATGTCTCCAAGAGGTGCTGAGAAAAGAGATAGAATTCGTAGTAGACCAAGAATTGGAAGAACTTGTACAAGGATTTCATGAGCTGAAGCAATGGCGGGATGAATGGGAAAAGATAAACAAAAAGCTGAAAGAGCGGTTACATGGGGTAGAAAAAATAGTTATAGGGGAATACTTGGTCTTAGGTAAATCATTTGGCACAAACGGCTGGAAGATTAGCTATCAAAAACTATAAAAAGGAGAAAACTAAATGGCCATAGAAATCACGATGAATAAACCGAAAACTGGGGCTAAAAGGGCAAAAGGGCATAAGGGTATAAGAAGTGCACACAACAAACAAACCGGCAAATATGTACGACAGGTTGAAAGAACAGCAGCAAACAAAAAACGTAATATAGCCCTGAATAAATCACAAGGCGATGTGATGGCAGGTAAACCCATACCTAAGGGATTATATTTACCCAAATCGTCGAGGTAAAACCATGATACCAATACATTTTGATAAGACATGTTTAAATTGTTATTTTGACAAGACAGATCCAAAGCGTTATAATGAAGAACCATGTTTAGGCTGTATAAATTTTAAAAGTGGAACAGATCCATTTTCGCAGTGGAAAGAAGTCCCAAAGGAGACAGAAAAATGAACAATGAATTTATGACAGCAAGAGAACAAATAGGGAAAATGTTTCCAGCTTGCAGTATAGAACTTGGTTATTCACAGTATTCACATCAGGACATCCCTATGTGGTGGGTACAGATAAAACCATATGAAAAAGCTAAAGCGCGGTGTGAACATTGCAAATCAATCCTAGAAGAGAATACAGAAATCAGATCATACAACCATATAACACCAGAGGATTTAATTAACCACCTAAAAACTTTGCAAGGAGGAGTCCAACATGGTGGAGAATAGTTTTATTTGCCCTCATTGCCACATGAAAGTATACAGCAAGGAATGCCCCGTAAACAAGGGAGAGCCGGGGAGCATCCATACACAATGCCTTGATTGCCCAAGAAGGCTCTCAGGAGCAGAAGAGGCTTTTAAATCGGTCGATGAATTAGATAAATTAATACAAAGGGGAAAGTAATAGAAATAAAGGGGATACTATGAATACAATAGAGCTTTTATTAGATACCATCAAAAAACTTGAAGTAGAAAACGAGTCTTTACGCAAAGAAAACAGCAAGTTAGATAAAAGATGTAGGGATATTTATGGGGAATATAGATTACTTTATTATCAAATGCAAGATTTACCAAGTGGCGCTGATATTGTAAGGATGCAGATGGAGATATTAACGCTTAAACAAGAAGTCAAATTTTTAAGGGGTGATTGATATGTCTTGCTATAACAATAAATGGGACAGCCCTAAAGAAGAACATTTAGACCACGGGCATCATTATTGCCATAATTGTAAAAAACATCATTCTACGGTTAATACAGCAAACGCTGAATGCAAGGATTGTATGGGGGCTAAGTTGTCTGGCAAAGATGGGGCATGCCATTGGGAGGACGTAGATGGCTTGCTATGAACATTCATGGAAGGCTAATGTAAAAAATGGCCATCAAGACCATTTATGCCATAAATGCAAATATTCCGCTAATGATATGAAGACACACAAAGAATGCAAAGTATGTTTAGGTGCTAAACTTACAAATAAACACGGAGAATGTAGATTTATAGCAAGGGGGTAATAATGGAATTTACAGCGTTTCCTAAAATAGCTAGGCTAAACAGAGAAATGGTTATTACTGAAAAAATAGATGGCACGAATGCACAGATTTTTATCAAGGAATTTGATAACGATTATATGCCAGGAGGTAGAATAATTTTTGAGAAAGACAATCTCGCATTATATGCCGGAAGTCGTACTAGATGGATAGTCCCGGAAGACGACAATTATGGTTTTGCCAAATGGTGTAAAGAACACGGAGAAGAACTGTTATTGTTAGGGCCGGGGCATCATTTCGGTGAATGGTGGGGTAAAGGGATACAACGTGGATATGACTTAGAAGAAAGAAAATTCAGTTTGTTTAACACAACCAGATGGATGGGTAATCCGGA
>MHYI01000245.1:6815-7078 GCA_001828295.1 Planctomycetes bacterium RBG_16_41_13
CCAATGTTGCAGTGTTGTTCCTGAACTCTACAGGGGACCATTTTGTACGGAGACAATCAATAAAATGTTACGATATTTAGAAGTTAATGGCAGTTTAGCCGCACCAAGATTCATGAGGCCGGAAGGAGTTGTAGCCTATCATACAGCTAGCAACACACTGTTTAAAAAGACCATAGAGGGAGATGATAAACCTAAATCTTATAAAGGAGTATAAAGGGAGATACTTATGAACGATATTGTAGATGTTATACCAGAAGACATTT
>MHYI01000246.1 GCA_001828295.1 Planctomycetes bacterium RBG_16_41_13
AGTTACCTTTAAAGAACTGGTAGAAAATATTGATAATTTGGCGCGATTAAGAAGTATTCTGGGATTGGTTTTTAAAGAAAATGGCAGGGTCGTCAACACAGGCGCCAGGCCTCTCAACGAGAACCTTGACAGCTTGCCATTTCCTGCCCGCCATTTGACGCCTGTTCAGAAATACAGCTCACTCATGGCAAGGAGAAGCCCTATCACTACCATGTTTACAAGCCGCGGCTGTCCGTACCGATGCACCTTTTGTGACAGACCCCATCTTGGCAAAAGTTTTCGCGCACGGTCGGCAATGAACGTGGTGGACGAAATGGAGGAATGCGTAAAACTAGGCATAAACGAATTCCTGATCTACGATGATACCTTCACGATTGACAGACAGCGGGTAATCGATGTTTGCAATGAAATCAAAAGAAGAAAACTCAACATCGGATGGGATATTCGCGCACGGGTAAATAATATAGATAATGATTTGTTAAAAAAACTAAAGGAAGCAAATTGTGAACGTATTCATTACGGCGTGGAATCGGGTAATCCTGAAATCCTGAAGATATTAAATAAGGGCATCACGATTGAACGTGTACGAACCACCTTTCAACAAACAAAAGAGGCTGGCATATCCGTTCTGGCGTATTTTATGATAGGATGCCCAAAAGAAACACGGAAAGAAATCATGGAAACAATTGCATTCGCAAAGGATTTAAAGCCGGATTTCGTGCATATCACGATATTCACGCCATTTCCTGCTACAGAAATATACAAAATGGGCATAAATGACGGCATTATAAAGGAAGATTTTTGGCGAGAGTTTGCTAAAAACCCGGTGCCTGGATTCCAGCCAAAGTGCTGGGAAGAGAATTTTACTCGTGAAGAACTTCAGGAATTAATCGTCTATGCCTATAAGAGTTTTTATACCAGACCGAGTTATATTTTAAGAAGATTGACCCATATCCGGTCAATCGGTGAATTTAAACGGATGGCGCGGGCAGGCCTGAAGGTCTTTGGAATGAAGTCATGAAAGGGGTTTTGGATAAAGAGTATGCTGTCGCGCGCCAAATAAAACGATCTCATATTTACAGATTAAAACGCAGGACTTTTGAGGTATCAAAAAGCATAAAAACATTCCATCCCGAAACACCGCAGTCAATCTTGGATATCGGGACAGCAGACGGTATCATGTTGGGCAATCTAAAATACGCATTTCCCAATGCAAACTGTATCGGTATTGAATATACCAGGGATTTAATTGCTTGCTGTGAGAGCAAAACGATTCATTTAATCCAGGGAGACGCCCTGACATTACCTATCAAAGACAGTGCGTTTGATGTTGTTATTGCCACGGCAATTATTGAGCACGTCTCTGAACCAATACAGTTAGTCCGCGAAGCCAGTCGAGTTCTGCGAGGGAATGGCATATTTATCGTAACAACCCCACACCCATTCTGGGAATGGATTGCCACGTATATTGGTCATTTAAAAGAAGAGGAACATCACGAACTCATTACCCTCCGCAAGTTAAAATCATTGTTCGATGCCGTAGGTTTTGAAATTGTAAATGCACAAAAATTTATGATATCGCCTGTTGGGATGCCATTTGAATTGACACTCGAAAAGATATTAAAATTTTTTAGATTAAACTTCTTATTGTTGAATCAAATAATCGTTGGAAGAAAATAGTAATATCCTTTCACCACTGAGCACAGCGCGGATGTCGAGGTGAAGATTCCTTTTTTTGCATACTTACTTGTGAGTTGGATGTTTGCTATAATACGATTTAATTTATAGGAGAACATTTTAAGGAATGAGGGCTTTATATTTGAGAATAAGGCAATGGTCAAATATTCATATAAAAGAAATTATTTTATTCTTTTTGTTCTTTTTTTCATATGGGTATTTTTTCCATGGAGGTGGCCATAATCAAAATGCAACATATGACCAAATCAGATCAATTGTTGAATATGGCGACCTTTCGGTAAATAGGTTTGTATATAACACGGCTGACTTGAGTGTATATAAAGGTTATTTCTTTTCAAATAAGGGACCTGGCTTGGCCTTTCTTGGTATTCCCATAGGTTTTATATTAATCAAGGCAAAAGAAGTCTTCTTTCACTTCATGATGGAAGACACCTATTTCTTGCTTGTATGCCATCTTATCAGTTGGCTGACTGTGAGTTTCATTTCTGCTATTTTATGTGTTGTATTGTTTAGATTTATTTATTGTTTAACACAATGCACTACGACGTCATTTATTGGAACTATGGGATATGCGTTCGGAACAATAGCTTTTGCCTACTCAACAATCCTCTATACGCACCAAATAGCCGCGGCTTTTTCCTTCATTCCATTTTACATTGTTTTTGTCCTAAAAAATAAAAAGGCGAATGGTTTCCCAAGCCTTTTTCTCAGCGGTTTATTAGCGGGATATGCGGTAATCACTGAATATCCCTGTATCTTCGTATGGTTGATATTATTTCTGTACGTAATATTTCTTTTTTCCGATAACAAAAAATACGTATTGTTTTTCCTAATAGGTTCTTCTATTCCGGCAATAATCCTGCTGTTTTATAATTATCTATGTTATGGCAATCCTATACTCTTTAGTTATTTTTCTCATTTTGTCAGTAACGCCGACGTTCAGTCTGGTTTAAAAGGAACTGCAAAAACAATTTCTTTTCCCAGTATTGCAATTTTATATAAGATTACCTTTGATCCTTACAGAGGTATATTCTTTTATTGTCCCTTCCTATTAATATTTTTCCCTGGCATTTACTTTTTCTTAAGAAAAGAAGGTATTTCCAAAGAATTTCTCTTATTAATAACAATTGTTGTATATTATTTCGTTTTTAACGCTTCATACCGGTATTGGTATGGTGGATTGTCCCTGGGGCCCAGGCACCTTGTAGCAGCCATACCTTTTATGGTTCTCTTATCGTCTTTTTTTATAAAACAATATCCCAAAATATCAATATGCGGGGTATTAGTGTCGTTTTTTTTTATGCTCATGGCCGTTTCCGTCACACCGGAAACTCCTTATGGATATAAAAACCCTCTGATGGAATTTTATTTCAAGAATTTCTTTGATTCAAATTTATCACTCAATAAAACACCTGTCTTTAGAACTAATATTTCGAGGGATACATTCAACTCATATAATATAGGTACTCTCCTTCATTTGCCGGATGTTTTATCGCTCGTCCCATTTTACTTGATTATTATTATTGGAACGGTTAGTTTTGTTAGTAAGGCCAACTTAAAGATTTCTGATATTTTTCATAGCTCTTTCTTTGTTTCTATAATAAATAAGGGAGTTACCACATTGAAAAGAAATATAGCATATTTTAAGCTAAGCTTAATTATTCTTTTTGTCAGTATATTAGGCATACAAATCACTATTGCTATTTTCGGAAAGAATTCCTCAATTTTTGATAGGACAGATAGCTATATTACGCAACCCGGGTTCTTGGGCTGGTACTATGAAAACAAGGTGTTTGGTGGCAAACCAAAATTGGTTCGACATGACAATAGGATTTCTTTTAATGACGTCTCTTTTAACGAAATATTTTCAGGAAAACAATTTAGTGTTATTTGGAGTGGTAGATTATATGCCCCCAGAAGTGGACTCTATAAATTCTATACGGAATCGGATGATGGCTCATTTTTATACATTGACAATAAACTGGTTGTCGATAATGGAGGAGATCATGGGATTAAAACAGTAAAGGGGTCAATGTATTTAACAGAAGGATATTATGATATCAAGATCAAATATTACAATAGTTCGGGAAGCGGCCAAATCAAGGTATTTTGGGAAATGCCAGCGGGTTTAAGGAATCAACTTGGTGAAGATAATGTTCATAATTATATAATTAAAAACTGTTTGTAAATAATCAAACGATTTATACGGCTTTATAAAAAATATATGCACACTAAACTAGAGATATTGACATTGCTTAAAACATTTTTTGAGCAATCGGCATCAGCTTATAAAATTGAAATGGCATTTCTTTACGGCTCATGGGCAAGAGGGTTTCCCAAAAGTTCTTCCGATGTAGATGTTGCCATTGTATTCTCGGAAGAACCTGGCACTGAGGATGAAGCATTTACTATCATAACAGATATAGCCTTTGTTCTCGGCAAGGGATTGAGGTTGGATGTGAACGTTATCCCGATCTATTCTGATTTCAGGAAGCCCATGCTTTATTACAATGCCATCGTATTAGGTATGCCTGTTTTCATCGGAAACCAGGACAGGTATATTTCTTTAAAAAATCAAGCAATATTCCAAATGGAAGATTTTACTCTTTTTGGCACCAAGTGGCAACTAGAGATAGCGAAGAAGAACCTGGAGGATATAAAACATGCCTGAATTTAATTATGCCAGAGGCAGGATCGAGGAATCTCTTCAATTCATTACAGGGGAAATTAAGGAATTTGAGTCGGAATACGCCAGTAAGAAGTATGATAATTATCAAGAGGACAGAAAATTACAAAAATTAATGGATAGAACAGTGGAAAATATTCTCACTGCACTCATAGAAGTTTGCGGGACGATACTTGTACAGGAAGGTATTGATGTGGAAAATTACGGAGAAGGACTGGCTAAATGCTGCAAACTTCTCGGACTTTCAGAAGAGGAACAAATAAATTTATCAAAACTGGCCGTTCAAAGAAATCGTCTTGCGCATAGATATCTCAACTTTCGTTGGCAGGCAATACAGGCATACATTAATAATAAAGATGTTGTGTTAAAAATAGTTGATTTGATTTTAAAACGAGAAAAGAACAAATCTAATAAATAAAACTACTCCATGACGTTTGTCATTCTATTTATTATCATTTCAAACATAACAGGGTTTTTACTTACCTATTTTCTCTCAGCAAGATATTCAATCTTTGAACGGGTTGCTTATGGTACGGTTATTGGGTTGGGATTGCACACATGGATTGTTTATCTATTTTCACTACTGTGGGGACTTCAATTTAAAAGCCTCTATATTTCAGCTATCTTGCTTATAGTGCTTTGTTCCGTAATTTTAATAATCAAATGGGACTCTTTTAAAGAAAATATCATCAGTGAAATACAAGATATAAAAAACGATTTCCTTC
>MHYI01000247.1:0-3701 GCA_001828295.1 Planctomycetes bacterium RBG_16_41_13
AGTATGCCTGTTCACGCAACCCGAATTTACTGCAAAAACGACAAATAAAAACAATTGAGAGTTTAATAGTGATTTCTTATGGTAAAAAACAGTTTATGGAAACGCATGGTTTTGGGTTATGTTGTTATTACGCTGCTTATGTTGTCGATGAGTTTTTATTTGATTTTTCGCTTAAAACACCTCAATCAGGCATCCACCTCAATTTTGAGCAAAGACATTCCTTCTATAGAGAGTGAAGAGAAGTTGTTAAAAATCCTATTGGAACAAGTCAGTAGTGAAAAAAAGTACACAATCACAAGAGATCCGGCTTTTTTAGATATCTTTGCCGCAAAAAAAAGCGAATTTATCCATCGGCTTGATTTGGTAAATAAATTAATACAAATAAACCATGAAACAAATAACATTTTTAATAAGTTTAACACCTTGTATGTAAAATATTTAAGGGCTACCTGGTTCTACCCTCCCAGCGCCACAGAAGATGCGAGGAATAGTAAAGAATTAATAACAATTACCGCTCAAATTGAAACGCTTTATAATCTTTACCTGGGAATTACTGCAAAAGAATTTATACTTTTGAAATATAACACAAACGATTCTTCTTACTCTTCCATGGGGGAGGAAAAAGACAAAACTATTGACCAATTAAGGAATGCTATTAATAACCTCATTATTTTGCAGCAAACAAGCTTATTTAAAAAAATGGAACTATTCCAAAAAACGGTTCAAAAATCTACCCGAATATCGCTGGCAATTATGTTATTTGCAATCACATTTGTCACGGTTTTTTCCTTCTTTTTCATCAGGAGTATATACAAGCCCATAAACGCACTTAAAGCGGCTACCGACCATATTGCTCAAGGTGATTTAGAGCATAGGATCAATATTACATCAAACGATGAAATTGGTTCTCTGGGAAGATCATTTAATGAAATGAGCAAAAGGCTTGAGCAGCTCGATACCATGAAATCAGATTTTATTTCAAATATCTCACACAATTTGAAAACGCCTTTGACGGCTATTAAAGAAGCAAACGAACTTATGCTGGACAAAATAGCGGGACAAATATCTTTTGAACAGATGAAATTGCTCAATATTATCAAGGGAAATACCCTTAGGCTTATCCTGATGATTAATGATCTATTAGATATATCAAGGATAGAGGCAGGATTGATGAGATACAATTTTCAACCTGCACAGATTCGGGATGTTATTTCGGAAAGCATTGAGGATGTTCGTTTTTTGGCGGAAAAGAAAGGTATTTTTATTCAATACAAAGACGATTCTCTCGTTCCCCATGTTTTATTAGATCGGGGAAAAATCGCACAGGTAATGGATAATTTGTTGAGTAATTCGATTAAATTTACACCAGCAGGGGGTGTTATTACCATAAAGGCATTTGTACTTGATGCATCCATGCTTTCCCCTCTTTTCGTGCAACAAAGCAAACTGAACAATATACAGTCATTTCTGCAAATAAGCATCTCAGACACAGGAATTGGAATACCCAAAGAATATCAAAATTCTATTTTTGACAAATTTCAACAGGTTGTTAATAAGAGAGAAAGTGGCATCAAAGGTACAGGATTAGGGCTTTTTATAGCAAAACATATTGTTGAAGACCATGGAGGAAATATATGGTTAGAGAGTAATTGTGGCAGTGGAAGCACGTTCCACTTTACACTCCCATCGCGTGTTGATTTTGTTCTTAACGCTTGAAAATATTAAAACTAAATAGAACTATCCATTATAAAGAGGAGTTGACAATGAATATCATTAATAAGAAGAGAGTATGTTTCTTATCATTACTTTTAGCCCCTGCGTTTTTAATGTGTATCGGTTGCGCAAGCACTACTAAAAAAGAATTAATCAAAAAAACCGAAGAAATTACCATCATGAAGGTTGACGTTCAACATAAGGCAAAAGCCATAAATGATCTTTTAGACCGCCTTTCATGGAAAGATCAGGAAATTGGAAGGCTTACAGATGAAATCCGCACTGCTTCAGTAACAATAGAATCACTTAAAAAAGAAATTGAAAAACTTAAGTCAAGTGATTTGTTAGACCGTATTTCTCAAAAAGATCAGGCAATCGGAAAGATTTCTGATGAACTCCGTACTTCTAAAAAGGTTATTGAAACACTAAAGAACGATATCGAAAAACTCCAAAAATCTGAACTTCTTGACCGTCTTGCCACGAAAGACCAGGCAATAGGAAAACTTTCTACCGATCTTCACAGCGCCGCCACTGAGATTAATACCCTTAAAAAAGATATTGGGAAGCTCAGTGAAATCGATTTACAAATAGAAGAAAAAAAGAAAGAAGCGGACAGTCGTAGTATTACCGTAAATCCAGAAGATTTACTTCCAAAGGCTACAATAAGCGATACCCCTACAAGAAAACCGGAATAATTCATACGTAATAATTTGTTATTATGTCAAAAGAAAAAATACTTATTATAGATGATGATGCGAGCATATTGGAAGTCCTGCAAATGCGTTTAAAAGCATTAGGCTATTCTGTATCAATAGCAAAGGACGGAGATGAGGCGAAAAAGGCATTATTTCTGAACAAGATTAACCTTGTTCTTGTTGACCTCCGGTTGTCTGAAGAAAATGGTATAGAATTAATGGGAGATATCATAAAGAATTATCCCAGGCTCCCCATTATTATAATAACGGCGCATGGAAGCATCGAAAGCGCCGTAGAAGCCATGAGAAAGGGCGCCTATAGTTATATCACCAAACCCTTCAGGAATGATGATCTGGCAATGCAGATCAAAAATGCCCTTGAGAAACAAAGGCTTACACAGGAAATAGAATACCTAAGGAATCAGCTTGATGAACGAAACAATTTTAATCCGATTATCGGGAAAAATAAACAGATGCTGGAAATCCTTGAACTGGTTTCAAGGGTGTCAAAAACTGATTGTAATGTTATCATTTATGGAGAAAGCGGCACTGGAAAGGAATTGATAGCGAGGGCGATTCACCAAAATAGTAACCGTGCCAATGAGCCCTTTATTGCCACAAACTGCGGTGCTATACCGGAGGGATTGTTGGAAAATGAACTGTTCGGACATATACGAGGGGCTTATACGGACGCACATGAATCAAAAGAGGGGCTTTTTGCCCAAGCCGATAAAGGGTCAATCTTTCTTGACGAAATCAGCAATACTTCAATGATATTCCAAATAAAACTTTTGAGAGTTTTGCAAGAGAGGGAAATTAAACCTATCGGAAGCACAAAGAACAGAAAGATCAACGTCAGGATTATTGCCGCCTCGAATACCGATTTGCAAAAGGCAGTAAGCGATGGGACTTTCCGTGATGATTTGTTTTACAGAATACATGTTATGCCTGTCTATCTTCCTCCCTTAAGGCAAAGAAAAGATGATATCCCGCTATTGGCAACGTATTTTATAACGGAATTTTGCAAGGCTTTAAAGAAAGACCCTCTAGGATTTTCTCCCCCCGCCTTGCAAAGGATGTTATTGTATGACTGGCCTGGAAATATTCGTGAATTAAGAAACAAAATCGAGCATGCAGCCATCGTGTCAAATAAAAATAGTATTGAACCGGGAGATATTTTCCCGGAAAGAAATACCACCACAAATGTTTTTCATTCCTACAAGGACGCGAAAGAAAGATTTGAAAGGGAATACATCGAAAATCTCCTGAAGGCAAACAATGGCAACGTTACAA
>MHYI01000247.1:3813-4788 GCA_001828295.1 Planctomycetes bacterium RBG_16_41_13
TAATCCCCGGCGGGTTCAGGAGAAACCGGCTTTTAAAAATATCAAACAATACCGATTTATTCTTTTTTACAGAGATGGCTCACAAGAAGTCTTATCGCCACAAAACCGCGAACCCTGACCATTAATTTACAGGAGGGAAGCTGTGAAAGAAGATAACGCTCAATCCCCTATCAAGTTAATAGATATAGACGCCTATACGCCATATAAAATTGCAACAACAATTAATGATGTAACGATACATAAGGCAGCGCTAAACCGTTCCAGCACCTTTTTTCTTGGCGTTTTGGCCGGGATTTATCTTGGTTTTGGCGCACAGTTTTCCACATTGGTAACAAGTGATTCAACCTTGCACTACGGAATTACCTCACTTATCGAAGGGGTTGTATATTCTCTTGGATTTATACTGGCAGTTATTGGAGGCGCAGAAGTTTTTACCGGCAACTGTCTCGGTATTATTGGATTTGCAGGCAAAAAGATTACTTTATATGAACTGCTCACAAATTGGGTAGTCATATACATTGGCAATTTAGTGGGCAGTCTAACAATGGTGTACTGGATGTATAAAACCCATCAATGGGAAATTTTCAATCATATGGTTGGTGCGAAAGCCCTGCTTATCGCTCATAATAAGGTTAATCTTTCTTTTAACGCAGCTTTTATCCGTGGAGTCCTTTGCAATGCCTTGATATGTCTTGCCATTTGGATATGTTTTAGTGGAAAGAGTACAGCGGACAAGATTTTTTCAATTATATTCCCTATCGGGGGTTTCGTTGCCAGTGGCTTTGAACAGTGTGTATCAAACATGTATTTTATCCCGATGGGTATAACGTTGCGGGAAAATCACTTTGTTGTTGATGCTGCTGAAAAAATGGCAGGAAGGGCGCTGAACCTGTCCCAGCTTACATGGAAAGGCTTTTTTATCAATAATCTTTTGCCGGTTACTTTGGGGAATATCGTAGGAGGGGTTATGTTAAT
>MHYI01000247.1:4944-7827 GCA_001828295.1 Planctomycetes bacterium RBG_16_41_13
TCGTCAAGTTCGTATACAAGGGGTATGCCTGTTGGGATGCTTAATCCGGCGATTTTATCGTCTGGTATATCATCAAGATACTTGACCAAAGCCCTTAAACTATTTCCGTGAGCTACAATGATAACCCTTTTTTTCTCACGTATTGCAGGGGATATGACCTCATTCCAGTACGGCAAAAATCGAAAACTGGTATCCTTTAGGCTCTCGGTGAAAGGAATTTCTTCTTTCTTAATATCACTGTATCTGATGTCGTTACCGGGATAACGGTTGTCTGTTAATGTAAGAGGAGGCGGAGGCGTATCATAACTTCTTCTCCAGAGAAAGACTTGTTCTTCCCCGTATTTTTTAGACACCTCTGCTTTGTTCAAGCCTTGTAATGCGCCATAGTGCCTTTCATTCAATCTCCATGTTTTGTGTACGGGTATCCATGTTAAATCCATTTCATCCAAAATATACCACAAGGTTTTAATTGCTCTTTTAAGGACAGAAGTGAAGGCAATATCAAAAACATATCCCTCTTTTTTTAAAATGCTCCCTGCCTGTTTTGCCTCTGTAATTCCATGAGCCGATAAATCAACGTCCGTCCACCCTGTGAATATATTTTCGTAATTCCATGTACTCTCTCCATGTCTTACTAGTACCAGCTTTATCATTGGTCAAAAAATTTTTCTCCGTTTTGCAGCAGTTTCGCCTGTTGAAATTTCCCAATAAAATTCATGGCCAAACGTATGATTTCATATCAGAAAGAACCTGAAATGAGGTGTTCGATTAACTCGTGGCCTTTGTTTATATGGAGTTTTGACGCCGCAGCATTTGCTTCCGTAAGCGGCTTTCCATCACCTTTTTGAATGCCGGTGCCGCATATTACAAAAGGCACGGGTTCCATGGTGTGAGTTCTTTTTTCAATTGGTGTGTAATGATCCGGCAGCACCAGAATACGAAGTTCCTGAAATGTGTTCCCTGCCTCTATAATTGGCCCGATAATCTTACTGTCAATTTGCTCAATAGCAGTTACCTTTTCTTTTATATTGCCTGCGTGCCCTGCTTCATCTGGTGATTCAATGTGTACCAGTACCATATCATGGTTTTCCAGTGCTTCGATGGCATATTTCCCCTTGTTGCTGTAATTAGTGTCGTAATATCCTGTAGCGCCGGGGACGTTTATAATGTCCCATCCCAGATAGAGGGAAATGCCCTTGATCAAGTCCACCGCCGTAATCACAGCGCCTTTTAAATTGAATCGTTCCCGGAACGAAGGCATTTTGGGACGATATCCGTGACCCCATAGCCAGATCATATTGGCAGGGTTTTCCTGAAGGTCAATACGCACCTTATTTATGTCATGATTGTACAGTAGTCCACGCGAGCGTTCCATGATATCAATGAGGATTTCACTTCCTTTCCCCTTTGGAAGATGTGCTTTAATCGATTTTCCCATAATGTCATGAGGGGGAAAACATGTTGTATTTATCTTCTGCGTACCTTTATACACCATAATGTGGCGGTAGCTTTTCCCTGTATAAAATCGGAGAGCATCATTCCCGAATCGTTCATTGAGCAGTTTTATAAGGATATCCGCCTCTTCCGTTTTAATGTGTCCTGCACAAAAATCTACCAGGGTATCTTCGTTGGCAGTAATGAAATTGCACCGGAATGCGCAGTCTTCTTCTTCCAGTTGAATGCCAATACTTGCCGCTTCCAGCGGGGCCCTGCCTGTGTAATAATCACTTGGGTTGTATCCCACTATCGTAAGGTTGGCAACGTCGCTTCCAGGCGGGAATCCTCGCGGAATCGTCTGGACGGTGCCTATCCGGCCATTTTCCGATAAGAGGTCAAGATATGGCGTACGGGCGGTTTCAAGGGGCGTCCTTCCTCCCAGTTTTTCTATTGGATAATCTGCCATGCCGTCAGGAATGATAATGCAGTATTTCAAGAATGTCTCCTAACCCGAACGAGTCGGAAAAAAAATAAAAGGAGAAAGGGGGGTTCTATGGAGAAACGGAAAGTAAAAAGAATAAAAACAGCATTTGGAATGTTTTACCCTTTTTCCTCTTTATCCCTTTCACCTTTTTGTAAAAAAAGTGTTTGCTAAAAATGTCAAAATATTTTGTATTCAGCGCTTATTCTTCAACACGCAGGAATCGTGTTTGGTCTTTTACGACGTCTAATTGTTTAATTTCAGAAAGCGCATTCAGCAAATTGCCTTCTTCCGCAATATGGGTCATCAGGATGAGGGGGACATGTCCCTTTTCTTTTGCCTGCCGTTGAATTACCGAGGCAATGCTTATTTCATGATTTCCCAGTATGCCGGAAATTTTTGCCAGTACACCGGGTCTGTCTATTACGGAGAACCGTAAGTAATATCGTGTTTTTATCTCTTTCATATCGGCGACGGAAACGCGTTCGCATTGCCCGGAAAAGATTTTCATTGTATTGAAGGTAATATTTGCTCTCCCGAGCGCTACATCAACAATATCCGCGACTACTGCGCTTGCCGTGGGCATTTCTCCGGCGCCTCTTCCATATATCATTGAATCTCCGACAGCGCTTCCTTTGATACAGATGGCGTTAAATACCCCGTTTACTGAAGAAAGAGGGTGTTCGTGCGGCAGGAGTGTAGGATGTACCCGCAATTCAAGACCAATCTCTCTTTTTTTTGCTATCGCAAGAAGTTTTAAGGTATATCCCAACTCATGGGCGTACCATATATCAGAGAGTTCAATTTTACTGATACCCTCACAATAAATATTTTCGTAATCAACATCCACTCCAAAACCAATCCTGGCAAGGATTGCAAGCTTGTGCGCCGAATCAATGCCCTCAACGTCCATCGTTGGGTCTTTTTCAGCATAACCAAGTGCTTGTGCTTCCTTAAGGGTTGCG
>MHYI01000248.1:0-4316 GCA_001828295.1 Planctomycetes bacterium RBG_16_41_13
ACACCTTCTTCCCGCGCCATGTGTTCAAGTTCAGTTCCCGGATATATGCGTATCCCGATATTGAAAAATGCTACATCTTTCGGGCGTATGCATTGTTCTGCAAAACGCAGTGTTTCCTTGACGGTAACCTCTGATTCACCCGGACCGCCAAGCATAAATATCCATAGGCAAGGTAAATGATGGCGTTTGATTACCTGGGCAGCATGGTAAACATCTTTTGCAGTAAAACCTTTTTGCAGCCCATCCAGGACGATATCAGATGCACTTTCAACGGTAATACCGATACTAACGAAACCCGCCCTTTCCATTGCCGTAAGGAGGATACCATCGATGAAAAGCGGGTTCAGTTCCAGGCTTTGGAGACGAGCGCCAGATTGCGATCTGGCAAGTCCTTCACAGATAGTCAATGCGTGATCATAGGGTGAATTAAATACATTGTCAACAAACTCTATGTCGTGTAATCCTGCGGTAACAAGGTTTTGGATAGCATCGATTACGGTCTCCGGGTCGTACAATCGATAATCGTGTCCCTCGATTTTCCGGTACGTACAGTAAACACACTTAAAGTGACATCCAAGTTTCGTTTGAACCGGTACGGTAGATAATCTCGAAAGATAAGCATGTACATTAATCCAGCGATGGAAATTGGGGGACAGACCACCGTTCGGGAAATGGTCGACAGAGCCGGTATTTTTTGTAAAGATATTGTCCTCAAGCCATGCAATACCAGGCAGCTTGCCGGGTATTTTACCCAGTGAAAGCGCTGATAATAATTTGGGAAAGACAACTTCCCCGTCTCCCAGTACTGCCCAGTCTGCGCCTGTGTATCGAAGCAGTTCTTCGGGCATTACAGAGACCGCAGCGCCGCCAAGAATAACGGGTGCTGGGGTCTTGCTGCGAATAGTGTCCATCAGTGGCTTTAAATCCTTGAAAAACGACACTGGATTATGCATATCATTATTGTCGATATTTCGGACGGAAAGACCTATGAAATCCGGATTTGATGTGTTCAGTTCCAACGCCAGAGTATTCAAGGGATTTTGCTCAAACATCAAATCCAATACCCTGACCTTATGACCCGCCCGTTCTGCAGCCTCTGCGACCATGCAAGCGCCAACAGGCATAACAGGTACCGGGCTGCTATAATGATTTGTTGCGACAATAAGGATGTTCACCACTTTCCCTCATTAATTTATAATTCTTAAATCCCTTATTCCTTATCCGTGTTTTCAGTGGTTTTTCTTTACTCTACGACGATCTTCCCTTTCATTCCAAAATGCCCGGCACCGCAGAAGTGGGAGCATTTAAAATGATATGTTCCAGGTTCCCGGGCATAAAATTCAACGGTCACTTTTTCTTTTTCCGGGATAGTAACGTTAATTTCATGCTGAGCGAGCTTGAAACCATGTGTGACATCAAGGCTTTCTATTTCCAGAATAACATGGGTGCCTTGTTTGACCAGAACTACATTAGGCGTATATTCATATCGCTTTGCAGTCATGCATATCTTTTGCGCTGGGGCATCAAGGGGCATTAATTCTAGTGCCTTATCTTTTTTTACAGCGACGCATCCAGAAAGAATAATTAAAATGAACAATAAAATTTTATTCTTCATAGTCTATAATTCCTTTCTTTGTGTGTTCAATTTGAAACTACAGATTTTATATATTACACAGATAAAAAGAGTACAAGTAAGCAGAGATTATTCTGATTATGATAAATAAAAAACTGTGCGCTTTGGGAACCATGTTTTTGACAGATGTTAAGGGATCAATAGAGGATCAATAGAGGGACACTTCCCGTATTTCAAAAATTAATATGGGAAGTGTCCCTCTATTCCTCGGGATATGTTGCCACATTTTTTAGAATGTCATCATCATATTTTATCCTGTTTCTGCCCTCTTGTTTTGCATTATAAAGAGCTTTATCAGCAGATTTAATTAATGTTTCGGGGGAAAGTTCTTTGTTGGGGATTACAACGGAAACGCCTATGCTGCATGTAACATTATCAGAAATTTTTGAGTATTTATGCGGGATTCTGAGCAATTCAATTGTCTCCCGTATTTTCCCGGCAAACACAACTGCCTGTTCACGGTTCATTTTCGTCAAAATAACTGCAAATTCCTCTCCACCGTATCTTGCAGCCAAATCGCCGGGACGGTTAACCATGTTGTTTATTGCTTTTGCAATTTGTTTAAGACATTCATCGCCTGCCTGGTGTCCGTAATTGTCATTATAATTTTTGAAAAAATCAACATCCAGCAGCATTAATGTTAGTGGGGTATTATCACGCAATGAACGTCTCCATTCTTTATTGAGCATTTCATCGAAATGGCGGCGATTAGCGATACCGGTTAAGCCGTCAGCATAGGAGAGGAGTTGTAATTTCCGGTTTGATTCTTCCAGTTGCCGCACGGCCTCTTTTCTCCGGTCCATTTCCTGTTTCAATTTTAAAACGGAACGGACTCTTGCCAAAAGCTCCACTTTATTTATAGGTTTATTCACAAAGTCAATGGCGCCTGCATCAAATGCCCTCCATATATATTCATCATTTACACTGCCTGTAACCATTATAATCGGAATATCCGTTAAATGTTCCTTTGCCTTAATCTGTTTGCATGCCTCTATACCATCCATTCCCGGCATTGCAATATCCATTAATATTAAATCGTAAGGACCGGCAGATTCAGTGAATTCTATATCAAGCAGTTCAAAGGCTTCTATGGCAGATTTTGCAAATGAAATGTTATTGTATCCTTCTTTTTTCAGAATATGTCCCAGCAACAAACGCAGGTTGGTAGAGTCATCAATTATTAGAATATTCTTACTATTATTCATCTTATATCCTTAATTAATCCTTCGGAAACATTCCCGATTTTTTGCATATATGGTGCATATATGGGGTCAAACCTAACCTATTGACAACAATGTATTCTTTCCTGAAACGATTATACATTTAACAGTTTTAATTACAAGGATATGTTGGAGTTGATTAATATTTTTACCCCATCCCCTCCTTGAAATAATTTAAGTATAACTTATTTCGTAACACTTTAGTTTTTTGAAAAATCCGTCCATGCTTTAACCCCATGCTTCAGCATGGGGTTGACAAAATAAAAATGCCCTGTGCTTTAGCCCTGAAGTACTGTGCTAAAACCGCAGAGGCGCAGAGGCGCGGAGAAAACTAAAAAGTTGCGGAATAACCTAAAGTCATGGCTAAAGCCGGTTTTTCTTACGAATATCTCCGCACTATGGCTGATAGCAATTTGGCTCATAGCTCATGACTATCAGCCATCAGCCATCAACTATGAGCTATGAGCTAAAAGTGCGGAGTTAATGGATGTGAAACGTGTCCCCGACCTGTCTTCGCCTGCCTGTGCGCGTGTCCGCAAGCAGACAGGTGCGGTGTAAAGGCAGGCTAGAAAAAGAGTTTCTCTCCCATTACATTCCCAAACAGAGTTCGAAAACGAGCCGGGTCAGGCGGGACGCCTGCTACACCATATCGCAACTCTTGTCATATTTGCTTGCAATTGTAACCTTTACAACAACACCTTCCCGCAAATCCGCATAAAAAAATGAAAATTCCTTTACTATGTACTTATTTTTGTCTTTAATAAGCCTCCGTCGGCATGAAATAAATAGAAATTGTATTATGAATCGTTGACGACTCGAAACTCGTACAAAGACAAATTGAAAAATATTGTAACACTTTAGTTTTTTGAAAAAGTAGGGGCGAAGCATTTGTCCGGTTTGGGTATGAATGTATTTATGCCAATTTCCAGCAAATGCTTCGCCCCTACACCGTGCGGCAAAACACCCCTATTAAAAAACCAAAGTGTTACAATATTTTTAGAGCCTGAAGGGTACTCACGATTACCTTTTGCCAATTCCGCACAGGAAGCATTTGATCTGTTACATCAGGAAAACGAGAATACCGAAGGAAAAAACCGTGGCGGTTATCTTGGCATTCAGGATGCTCTGACAAATGAAACTAACATTGAAAATAATTATGTATTTACAGAACTCAAATATAAAAAAACCTTCGCTGACAAATTTACTATAAACCCCAGGATATATTACGACCAGTTTGATGACAACTATTATGTTGAATCATTGCCCGAAGGAACAACACTGCCGTTAGATACCAATAACGACGGACTCTATGAAACATTTTATACTTATGCCGACGGATTGATTGGCAATGGCATATACAGCCAGAGAATAGCAGGCGCTGAAATTCCGGTAAATATCGAATTATTTGAAGGAAACATAGTTACTGTGGGGATGGAATTCAGGTGGTTAAACCAAACGAACAT
>MHYI01000248.1:4345-5518 GCA_001828295.1 Planctomycetes bacterium RBG_16_41_13
CCTACGAACCGCTTTCTTCTCTTCAGGGTTTTTCAGACACATACCCCTTTTTGAAAGAAATAACCAGAAAGATTTGGTCTGCCTATCTGCAAGATGTGTGGGACATCACGAAAACGATAAATCTTACCATGGGATTACGCTTTGATGACTACAGCGATTTCGGCAGCGAGGTCAGTCCGCGTGTTGGGATAACATGGGAATTTATGGAGAATGCCACAATCAAGTCATTGTATGGAAGGGCATTTCGCGCCCCGAATTTTTCCGACATGTACATTACGAATCAACCAGCCGTTCAGGGAAACGAGGGTTTGGAGCCTGAAACAATTGACACTTACGAAATTGGCTTGCAGTATAAATACAATGTAAATACATATACCATACAAAGCGGAATAAATTATTTCTACAATGATATAGAAGATCTCATTTCCCTTCGTTCGACGGGGCTCGGGTACAGTCAATATGATAATTACGGGAATGCGTATATTCATGGAATTGAATTTGAAAGCAGGGTCAATTTTAACCAAAATAATTACCTCTTTATGAATTACACCTTTCAGGACACTAACGACGAGAACGGAAAAAACCTTCCATTTATCGCAAAACATAAAGGGAACTTTGGGGTAAATATGCAGCCATGGAAGTATCTCAACACAAACCTGAGCACCTTTGTCAGCGGAAAACGATACCGGGAGGAGGGAGACTCAAGGGACGATTTACCTTCTTACGCCCTTGTCAATCTTTCCCTTATAGCAAAGGATTTTTTAAAACCGCTGGAGATACAGGGAACAGTGAATAATCTGTTCGACAAAGATTACGATGATCCGGGAAACATATCAGTTACGGATGACCTGCCAAGACCGGGCCGAACCTTTTTTGTCGGGTTGACTTATGCCTTTTAAGGAAAGTGCTTGGAATCAAACCTAGCCTATTGATATGACTCATCCCTCCAACGGTCAAACCTCCCGGCTCCTGACCAATTTCCCTTTTGCCAATAGATAAGGTCTGACCCCATTAATTATCTTTCAAGGTAAATTGGTAAAAGGAAGGTACAGAAAAAAGCGTTTTTATTTTTTGAAGGCGTGTATTAATAACTGTTGTAAAAATTCACCCCGTTAGAGTCCGCTAATATTCATCGTCATCAGAAATTCGGCATTTGTTTTTGTTTTTGAAAGC
>MHYI01000249.1 GCA_001828295.1 Planctomycetes bacterium RBG_16_41_13
TCCCTGCTGGCAATAAACTGCCCCCAGATTGTTGTGGGCATTGGCATGGCTGGGCTGCAACCTCAAGGCTTCTTTCAGTTCAAACATTGCCCTGTCTAAATCACCTTTTTCTGTGTATACGTAACCCAAGTTACTGTGTACCTCCGCAAAGTCCCTATAGACCGATAATGCCCTTTGGTACTGGGCGACGGCCTCGTCCATCATGCCTTTTTTCATATATGCACTGCCGAGGTTATTAAAAATTTGGGGATTATACATACCCTGGCTGATTGCTTTGCCAAAAAACTTAATGGCATCATCCACCATGCCCTTTTTAATACAGGCATTCCCCAGGTTATAGTATGCCTGGGGAAATACGGGTTTATACTTTACTGCCTCAACGTATTCTGCAATTGCTTTGTCAATGAGTCCCTTGTCTATATACATCGTTCCCAGACTATTGTGCCCTTCAGGATAATTCTTCTTTAGTCTGACAGCTTCTTCCAGTTCACAAATCGCCCTGTCCAGTGCCCCCTGTTTATAGAAATAGCTTCCCAGATTATTGTGCGCATCGTAATTCTGTGGTTGTTCACTGAGAATTTTTGTCCAGAAGATATATTCATTCTGCCAGTCCCTGTTTCTTAAAACAGTCCTCGCAGTAAAAAAAATACATATCACCGCTATGAGCGGAATAACAAAAGCGTAATTGCTCAGTATATTGTGATTATAAACAGGGAATTTTTCCTGTTTATTTACAGGGAATTGAGTGATTGCACCGCGTAATAAAAGCCCGCTGATAGCGGTGCAAAATCCGGCAACCGGGAGATACAGATACCGATCTGCCATGATGTGTCCAATCGGTATGATATTTAAGACCGGTAGCAATGCGGCAAAAAAACAAAGCATGAACACGCTATACATTCGATCCCTGTACAAAACATGCAAGGACACGGTTGTAGTTATCATTTTAAAAATAATAAAACCCACAGCAACAAGCAGGGTAATACTTGTAATAAAGGAGGCATCAAAGATTGATAGGACAGGGGCGATCGTATAGTCCGCGCTCAGGTGAAACGGCAGAAACATGAGTTTAACATACGAGGCCAGAATTTTGGCCATCGTCATGAAATTTATTGCGATACTCCCTTGTAGGTAACCAACGGACGCTTCCAATGGGTTTTTCAGGACAATAAAGCGTATTATTAAATAGAAAATGCTTATCAGAATGTATCCAAGAAAATAGTTTGTGAAATCTCTCCCCCACCTTGATTTCGCAGGACTAAAAGATTCTCTGCCATTTAACTGCGAAGCAGAAGGGAAACTTCCCGTACCCTCTCGAACAGGATGAAACGAGGGATGGCGTTTCCTCACAAAAAATATCCACCACAAAAGGATGAACAATGGCATCACAATAGCCGTCTCTTTGGAAAATAGACTTAGCAGATAGGATAGGAGTGACAACGCATAATAAACCTTTTTACCTGACAAAATCAGACAAAGACACGACAGAAAAATAAACAAGGTAGCAAGTATATCTTCCCTATAGCTGATGGCATTGACAGCCTCTGTCACACATGGATGCATGGAAAATAAAACTGCCGAGAGCAATGCAACGGGGCGCATCCTTACAAGCCGCAGAACTACGGCATATAAGAGAAAGCAATTTATTGTATGGAGGATGACATTGGTCAGATGGTATCCGGAAGGATTGAGGCGCCAGATAGCATAGTCCAGAAAGTAAGTGAGGGTAACGATTGGGCGGTAGCTTAATTCATTAGCAAGGTGAAAATAATCCTTGCTAAAAATTTTTGGGATATTTTGCAGGGAGCGTATAAAATAATTATCTTCGATTACCCCGATGTCGTCGTAAACAAATCCGCTTTGGAGTGAGTTTAGGAAAACACAGAGCGGTATAAGCGAGAGCAATATATACAGAAGTTTGGGATTTAATCTTGCCACAGGTGAATGTGTTGCCGGTAAATATGTGGCGTTTTTATGTTTTATAGACACCTAAGACTCATCCAGGTTATAGGCGCGGTGTTTGACGACCTTTGCCTTTACAATATATACGACTTCTTCGGCAATATTGGTTGAGTGGTCGGCGATCCTCTCCAGATGACGGGAAATCAGGATCAGGTGGACTGCCCGCGTTATATTTGCCGGGTCTTGCATCATATAGGTCAATAGTTCCCGGAATATCTGGTCATTCAGGGCATCTACGGTGGAGTCTCGTTCGTATACAGAACGTGCCAGTTCCGTGTCCCGGTTTACAAAGGCGTCAATACTGTCCTTAACCATAGTCTGAGTAATCGTTGCCATCCTTGGAATATCAATGAGTGGTTTCAGTTGCGGCTCCTGGCAAAGGGGAATTACCCGTTCAGCAATATTAACGGCAAGGTCGCCCATGCGCTCCAGGTTGTTTGTGATCTTGATTGACGATGTAATAAACCGAAGGTCAATAGCCAATGGCTGTCGTAATGCCAGCAAATCCACGCATTGTTTGTCAATTTCCAATTCCAGGGCATCCACCTGCTCATCGCTTTGCACAACGAGACGCGCCAGTTCACTATCTCTCTCGATCAGTGATTTTACGGCATTGGCAATTGCAGCTTCTACCCCGGAGGCCATCTGGATGAGATTTTTTCTGAGCGCCCCTAATTGTTGATCAAAATGTCTTTCCATAGAAATCCCTTACCACAAAGACCGTTGAGGAGAAAGGGGAAAAAAGAAAGTTGTCATTCCTGCGGAAGCAGGAATCCAAGCATCTTAATTGTTCCGCTGGATTCCCACTTTCGTGGGAATGACATGTTAGTAATATAATTTCAGCTTGTCTATGACGTTCACTATAATAAAAATCCTGCGAGTTATGCAGCTGTAACCCCTATCCGAATCGCCCTGTGATGTAATCTTCCGTAACTTTATTATCAGGGTTTGTAAATATCTCTGTAGTTATATTATACTCTATCAACTGCCCATTCAATAAAAATCCTGTATAATCCGAAATACGTGCTGCCTGCTGCATATTATGAGTGACAATCGCTATCGTGTAATATTTTTTTAAATCCTCGATTAATTCTTCGATCCTCGCCGTTGCCGTTGGGTCGAGCGCCGAACAGGGTTCATCCATGAGCAAGACTTCGGGGTCTACCGCCAGTGCCCGCGCAATGCACAACCGCTGCTGCTGTCCCCCGGAAAGTCCAATAGCACTCTGATTCAACCGATCCTTGACCTCATTCCAGAGGGCTGACTTGGCCAAACTATATTCCACTACCTCATCCAATCGTTTCTTATTATTCACTCCGGATAGCCTTGGACCGAAGGCCACATTATCGTAAATAGATTTGGGAAAGGGATTGGGTCTCTGAAATACCATGCCTACGCGTCGTCTCAAATCGACGAGGTCGATGTCACGATCGTATACGTTTTTATTATCCAATAAAACTCTTCCCTCGACCTGCACCTCATTCGTAATCTCGGAGATGCGATTAATCGACTTAATCAAGGTTGATTTTCCACATCCTGAAGGTCCTATGATAGCCGTAACCTTACACTCAAAGAACTCCATGGAAACCTTGTCTACGGCCTTGTATTTCCCATAATAAAAGGACAGAGCCTCTAATTTTACCTTTGTTTTTTGTTGCCCCTTTATACCCTGTTCAACCTTCATCTCGAACGCTTCCTAAAATAAATACGGGAGATAATTGCGGAAAGATTTAAGAGGAATGTTAAGGCAATCAGCACCAGTGTCGTACCGTATTGGATGGGTCTTGTTACCGCAACATTCGTAGACTGTGTGGCCATAATAAAAATCAGGTTCAGGTTTGTAACCTGAACCCATCATTGGGAAAAACCTGAAGACTTGCACCTCGACACCGTTTCTTAAAACCCAAAATTAAAATGAAAGTTGATCGTGATTACAAAAGGTGGGTTCAAGTTGCAAACTTGAACCCGCGAAGAAATCCCTGTTCAGGAAATTATTTTAAATAAACTTTTTATCTCATAATTATTAAGGAAATATTAAGATCGTGTTAAGATTGTGTTAAGGCTTTAAACAAGATTACATCGGAAGATTTAGCGCCGATTACGACATCGTCTCCCACCTTTAAATTCAACCTATCTACCTCTTCTGTATCGATCAGGGTCTTAAAATACTGATCATCATGCATAACGGTAACAGCCGCCATAATAGAATCAGATTCAATACTAACCACCTTCCCAACGATCTGGATACGGGTGCTTAATTTTTTCCCCAGAAAAACCTCTTCCGGTGTTCCCTTTTTGACAACCCTTCCTGACTCCAGCACAACCACGTAGTCTGCCAGTTTATAAACCTCAGTTACGTCGTGGGTCACATAAAGAGTCGTCACGTGAAACTGTTTTATAATCTTTTTTAAATCCTCCTGTAACTGCCTGCGTGTCTCCCAGTCAAGGGCAGAAAGCGGTTCGTCGAGCAAAAGGAGGTCGGGTTTCCTGGCAAGCGCCCGAATCAGAGCAACCCTCTGCTTTTGCCCACCGGATAGTTGGGCGGGATAATAATGTTCATAGCCAGATAGGCCTACAAGAGATATGAGGTCTTTTAATTCGTTCAATCCCTTTTTTCCCTTTATTCCATATGCAACATTTCTCTCTACCGTCAGGTGTGGAAACAAGGCAAAGTCCTGAAATACAAAACCGATGGAACGCTGTTGGGGTGGAAGATGAATCTTTTGGGTATCGTCAAACCATACTTCTTTACCATGTAAGATTATTCCGCTGTCGGCTGTTTCCAAACCGGAAATAATGCGCAGGATGCTTGATTTGCCGGCGCCTGAAGGCCCGAATAATGCCGTTACCTTTCCACGGGGAATCTCAAAGGCCACATCCAGCCCGAACTCTTTCCATGTTTTTTGAAGTGAAATATTCAACATTAGTATCTTCCCAAAAATATTTTGACACTTTTAGCAAGAATTTACGATTTGGGATTTAAAAAAATCGTAAATTCCCATCAAAGAACTCTTCCGACTCGTTCGGGTTAGATAGTCCGTATAAATCTTCTGTTAATAAAATAAACCACTGCAAGTATTATGAACGAAAAGGACAATAGTATCGCCGAATATATATTTGCGCTTCCATAATTCAGCGACTGCACCTCGTCATAAATAGCCACAGAAGCGACTTTCGTAATACCCGGGATGTTTCCGCCAATCATGAGCACGACTCCAAATTCGCCCAGGGTGTGAGCAAAGGAAAGCACACAACCCGTAATGATACCCTGGCGGGACAGAGGCAGGATTACAGAAAAAAAAGTGTATAAATGAGATCTGCCCAATGACCATGAGGCTTCGAGTAACTTTCTGTCAACCCCTGCAAAGGCAGTTTGAAAGGGCTGCACGGCAAAGGGCAGGCTGTAAATGAACGAGCCCAAAACAAGTCCTTCAAAGGAAAATGCAAGCGTCTTATTGAATGCAGATGCATACCATCTGCCCATAAAACTATTGCCTCCGACAATCATGAGGAGATAAAAACCTAAAACCGTTGGGGGAAGGACAAGGGGCAGGGCGACAACGGATTCTACAAGAAACTTCCATCGCATCCTCGAAAAAACAAGCCAGTAGGCAAATGGAATACCCGCAATGAACAACAAAACCATAGTAACGAGGGAAAGTTTTAAAGATAAGAGAAGCGGCGCCGCAAAATTCATTTGATATTAGTCCCTTGATGAAAATATTTTGACCATTTTAGTGTGATTAATTAGGTCTTCGGCGACTTTTACCCCTCCCTTGACTTCGTCGTGAGCTCAGTCGAACGATGGGAGGGGTTAGGGGAGGGTGATCATCTTTTTCCCTTTTACCCCCACCTAGCCTCCCCTATGGAATCCTCCCCCTTTCTTCCCCTCTGGAGGGGGACAGGGGGAGGAACTGATTGTTTGAAATTCCTATATCAAGTTAAGACCCATTCGATTTACGGTAAAATAAAACCAAAATCTGAAAGTATTTTTTTCCCTTTCTTTCCTTGTACAAACTTTAAAAAAGTCTTTACGCTGGATTTGCCTTTGCCTCTTTGTAACACGGCATATCCTTGCTCCAGCCTGCTATATGATTCGGTGGGAATGATCCAATAATTTCCATCACTCGTCATCTTGGGAGAAATTGCCAGAGACATGGCAATAATACCCGCATCTGCCGCGCCCGTTTGAACGAACTGCGCCGTCTGAGAAATATTTTCACCATAGACCAGCTTGTCCTGAACCTTGTCCAATAGCCCATAATATCGAAGTGACTCCTCTGCTGCCCGACCATAAGGTGCATGTTTTGGGTTTGCAATAGCCAATTTTTTTACGTTAGACTCTAAAACTATCTTTAATCCTTCATGAGGATTTAACGCTGACTTTTTAGGGACCCAGAGCACAATCTTCCCGATAGAATAAAGGTGTCGCTGGCCTTTTACCGCAAAACCTTCTTCTTCGAGAAGCGCTGGATAGGATGCATCCGCAGAAAAGAATATGTCATAAGGTGCGCCCTGTTTAATCTGCGCATAGAAATTACCCGATGAACCATAAGAAACTTCTACCTTGATGCCTGGGTGTGACTTTTCAAAGGCACGACAAATCTCATTCATGGCAAAATTCAAATCAGAGGCTGTAGCGATGAGTATCTTTTCGCCCGCCCGGACGTTATTGGAAAAACAAATCATCAAAAACATCACTACTGTGCATAGTAGTAACAATTTAACCTTCCTCTTGGGGCTGTCTAAAAAGTCCATAAACCATACAAAAGGTAGGGGCTGAAGATTTTCAGCCCCTACATATGGTCCATTCATAAGACTTTTTAGACAGCTCCTGAATGGGTGGTAAAATATTTGCCAAGAGAAGAAGTTTTTATAGAGAAATTCTTTCATTTGCTTCATGGCTATGCTTCCTTCGATAATATCAATTCCGTTGATTTTACAATCGCCGTAACCTCATCACCCTCGCGAATATTCATTTCCTTCAAAGAATTATTGGTAATAAAGGCGTGAAGCATATCTCCCTGAGATTCCACAAAGACCTTTGATAATACGTCTCCCTGGATAATCTGTCTTACAATTCCCATTGCCCTGTTCCTTGCACTCAGCATTCCCGAAAAGGATTTTGCGAGCATAATATCCGTTCCTTTTACAAGCACATAAATCGTATCACCGACAGAAAGGTGCATGTCCTCACAGGAAGCCCTTGTGATAACGACACTCAAGGGTATTTCTTTCCATAAGATTTGCACATGGGCATGGATTTGACCTTGAATCACATTGACAATTTTTCCGCAAAGCCTGTT
>MHYI01000250.1:0-2704 GCA_001828295.1 Planctomycetes bacterium RBG_16_41_13
ATATTGACAAACACCATCTTAGTTCAAATGGCATCCTAAGCAACAATGGAACGATTGTTTTTGAAACGTTTGACCCCAATATTTTTATCCCTGTACAAGGGGGTGTAAAATATCTTTCAATTACCGGGAAATGGGAAACTATTAGTTTTGGTAAAATTGAACAATTTATCAAAGAAAAAAACGAGTTGAAAACAGAACTAAAAAATATTTACGACTCTCGTGGTTGGAAGATGTTGATGTTTTGTCGCAAGATTAAAAACAAGATCGTCGCTCCTTCCACTTCTGCACAGGACAAAGACGCCCCTTTTATGCGCAAAATGTTTTTAATTCTTAAACGTATTTTAAAAAAAAGAACACGAAACGTTTATGGTAACTGTGATTGTCCGCCAAGCGATGGATTGGATATTTATGGTGATTTAGTTGTAAGTGGGTGGACAATTGCGCCCAAAGGGATTAGCAAGATTGAAGTATATTGCAATAACACCTTTTTGGGAGACGCCTTTTATGGTATTCTTCGTTCCGACGTGAAAAGTACATACCCTTCTATAGCCGATAGCGAAAAGTCCGGATTTCGCTTCCCGATATCAAATCTTGCTGTCGGTTCGCATACCTTAACGATAAAAATGATTACAAAAAAAGGGAAAGCAGAGACGTTATCAAGAAAGATACATGTGAAACAGTCGGATAGTGATGGCGGGACAATTGGCAAATACAGGGAAATTAAGATATCTAAAACAAAACCATTCATAATGAAAAAAACGGTGCTGGAAACCGTATTTACAAAGACCGATAGTATGAGAATTGGCCATACATTGAAAGACCTGAAATTGGAATTATTAAATTCTATAAAATCGGCTTCAATTTAAAGGAACAGGAGATCGTCAATTGCACAATAGAGTTTCTGTTGTTATCGTCAATTATAATGGTGAGCCTTATCTTGGCGGGTGTTTGAATTCGCTCCTCAATATGGAGAAAAAGGATGTACCCGTTGAGATAATCATGGTTAATAATCTTTCAAAGGATAACTCAGTCCAGCTTGTTCGTGAGAGATTTCCGAAAGTACAAATAATAGAAAATGACGTGAATAGTTTCGCAAAGGCGTTGAATTTGGGGGTAAAGAATTCCACCGGTGATTACGTAGCTTTCATAAATAATGATACCGTGGTTGATAAATACTGGCTTACCGGATTGTTAGACACGATCCGAATGGATGGAAAAATTGGCGCCGTTCAAAGTAAAATCCTTTTTTCCGATGGAGTGAAAATAAACAGCGCCGGCGTTGAAGAAGTGGAGGACTTTTATTTTAGAGACATTGGATTTAATGAAAAGGACACGGGGCAATATGAGAATGAGAAGGAAATAAACTATTTTACAGGCGGTTCCGTGATATTGAGGCGGGAATGTCTTGACGACGTCGGTTTATTTGATGAAGACTATATCATGTTTATGGAAGATATCGATTACAGTGTCCGATGCCGGTTAAAAGGATGGAAGATACGGTATGCACCCAAAAGCATCATATTCCATAAATACCATGGTACGGCTTCATCAGAACTTTGTAATTATTTTTGCTCAAGAAACAGGTTGTTGTGTCTTGCAAAACACTTTCCGCTAAAATTGCCGTCGAGTATTACTACCTCTCATTTTTGCGTGAATGGTGAACATGGGAATCTTTACCGCACACTTCTGCTTGCCATGAAAAAACTGGTTGAGCATCACAACGTGGAAATTTCTACGAAGGTGTTTTTAGCGCTGAAAGACGTGTTTGTGCAACTTTATGGTGACGTAGGCGCATATCAATTTATTTCACATCTGGAAGTCTTTTTGGGACTCCGAAAGATAAGGATAGGCATTTACGACCACGCATTTCATTTTGCCGGTGGAGGGCAGAATTACGTTGCTAAGATGGCGGAAATACTCCAGGACAGGTATGAAGTTACGTACATTGCAAATAAAGATATCACACTGGAAAAGTACAAAGACTGGTTTAACATTGACCTTTCGAAGTGTAAACTCAAGATTATTAAAATACCGTTTTATGAAAAGGCAGAAAGGCTTTTTATTGATGAGGGGTTGGTTGTGAATGAGAAAAACAACCCCTTTGATATCATTAGTATGGAAAGCCTCAATTATGATATCTTTATAAACGCGAACATGTTGGGAAAGGTTAAACCGCTTACCATAAAATCAATATTCATTTGCCATTTTCCTGATAGAGAAAAGGAGCGGTTCTTTCACGTCGCGGACTATGATTACCTGGTCAGCAATAGCAACTATACCTCGTCATGGATTGAAAAGAGATGGTGTCTTAAACCGACACAATGTATTTATCCGCCCGTTGACAGATACAATGACGACGTCTCACCGGACAAAAAGAAGAAGATTATATTGTCTGTTGCACGGTTTGAGGTGGGTGGAAGTAAAAAGCAGGTGGAATTAGTAAAGGCATTTGATGCACTCGCCAAAAAAAATGATGATATAAAGAATTGTTGGAAATTTGTCCTGGCAGGCGGGAGTTCTCAAGATAATGCATATATGGACGCCGTTAAGAGTGAAATTGCGTCTGCAACCGGCGCTATAGAGATAAAGCCGAATTTAAGTTTTCATGAATTAAGACAACTCTATCGTGACGCCTCTATTTTTTGGCACGCCTGCGGCCTGAATGAAAACATGCCTCACTTAATTGAACACTTTGGGATGACTA
>MHYI01000250.1:2802-2944 GCA_001828295.1 Planctomycetes bacterium RBG_16_41_13
ATGAATACTTGAGAAAAACCCTCGCGGTGAACGCTTACGAGCGTAGCCATAGTTTTAATTTAAAGGTATTTAAAAATTCAATTCTACAATTATTTTCGGAAATAGAAGGCGATCTGCTGGGTGTGGATTCGCTTTAAAAGTA
>MHYI01000250.1:3140-3282 GCA_001828295.1 Planctomycetes bacterium RBG_16_41_13
CAAAGATGATGGCGAAGACGATTGCTAAACTATTAAAACAGTTAGATAGTGATTCCGGACCATTAAGTAAATGCCGGAAAACCAAGATATCTAAAACAAACTCTTTTATAAGGAATAAGGCGGTGCGGGAAACGGTATTCAC
>MHYI01000250.1:3379-3868 GCA_001828295.1 Planctomycetes bacterium RBG_16_41_13
GCGCCTGCATTTATGAACGCTAAAAATATTCTTTATCACATTCAGCGTATAATTTATGCATTACTCTCCACACTTAACCGTTTTCTTCCGGACTTCATCGATGATTTCCTTAAAAAATCCAATGTCAAATTGTCCCTGGCAAAGATGCGGGCGAAAACGGTGGCTACACTATCGGGTGGCAGCATATCCCTCGGGTATGATGTATGGATTGAAAAAAACGAACCGGATATCAGTCAATTAGAAATACAAAAGACGGCCAAATTTGATTATGAACCCAAAATAAGTATCGTTGTTTCCATAACAAACACACCCAAAAAGTTTCTTACTGATATGTTGGAATCTGTGATAGACCAGACATATACCCAGTGGGAATTGTGCATTGCGGATGGGGCAAGCACAGAGCCATACGTAAAGAACGTTTTGGAAACATTCTCCCAAAATGAACCAAGAATCAAGGTCAAATTTCTTTCAGAAACGAAAGGAATCAGC
>MHYI01000250.1:3933-8457 GCA_001828295.1 Planctomycetes bacterium RBG_16_41_13
CACCCTTTTGCCTTTTACGCTCTTTGAAATCGTGAAGACCCTAAACGTGGCCCATAATGCAGATTTTCTCTACTCCGATGAAGATAAAATATCTGAGGACGGGACCAGCAGGTTTGAACCTCATTTTAAACCGGATTGGAGTCCGGACACCTTAAGAAGTTATAACTACATATCGCACTTAACCGTAATCCGGAGTGATTTGTTGGAGAAAACAGGGTGGCTTAAGCCTGGATACGATGGGAGCCAGGATTACGATATAATATTGAGGGCGACAGAACAAGCAAAAAAAATAGTTCATATACCTAAAATCCTTTATCATTGGCGTATTGCTGGAAATGCAACCATGGATAACGTGTCAGCAAATGCTGCAAAGAAGGCGTTGGGTGGACATCTTTCCAGAATGGGGTTGAAAGGGGACGTTGTAGATGGATGTTTACCGGGTACCTACCGGACAAATTATGTGATTCCAGGCAGACCTGTGG
The DNA here is from genome assembly GCA_001828295.1 of Planctomycetes bacterium RBG_16_41_13. The sequence goes on from MHYI01000250.1 coordinate 4,416, forward strand.
TTTCCATCATAATACTAAACAAGGACAACGCTGTACTTCTTGAAAAATGTGTAAATTCAATTTTAGGTAAGAGCGCCTATATTCACTACGAAATCATTATCGTAGAAAATAATAGTACGCAGGAAAAAACCTTCAAACTATATGACGACTTAAAAACAAAGGATAATGTTAAAGTTGTCGTATCGGAAAAGCCGTTTAACTATGCGGCCGCCAATAATTATGCCGTTGGTTATGCAAAGGGAGAAATCCTTTTGTTTCTTAACAATGATACAGAGGTTATAAATGTTGATTGGCTTGAATGTATGCTGGGATTAGCGACAAGAAAGGATGTTGGCGCCGTTGGTGCAAAACTCTATTATGCGGACAAAACGATCCAGCACGCGGGCGTAATCGTAGGAATAAAAGGTATTGCAGGCCACTCTCATAAATATTTCACAGAAAAGTCGGCCGGTTACGTTGGAAGATTGCAAATTGTTCACAATGTATCGGCAGTTACGGGCGCCTGCCTTATGATGCGTAGAGAGGTATTTGAAGCGACAAAAGGTTTTGATGAGGATTTTATACTTAACCTAAATGACGTTGATTTGTGCCTGAAAATTCTCGAAATGGGGTACCTGGTTGTATGGACGCCATATTCGGAACTGTATCATTATGAATACAAGACAAGGGGGCACAACGATACACCGGCAAAAAAGGAACTCTATGAAAGAGAGGTGGGGTTGTTTCAAAAAAAATGGAAAAATTTTCTCAAAAGGGGGGATCCCTATTACAGCCCTAATCTTACCCAGAGTAAAGAGGATTTTTCCATAAATATGGCTTATATTATTTAATCAGTATTTTATATACTCCATTAAGCGGTATTGCCTTATTAGTTTCTACCTCATAAATCCATGCTTTTATATCATGAACACCTTTAGGTAAAGCATGAGCGCCTAAACTGATTGACCAACCAGAATTGGAATAAGTGCTTTGCTTAAAATAATTGGATACATCGGGTCTGCTATCTCCTGTTTCAGTCATACCCAAACAAGTATTATCAGTATCGCAGGTAATTAAGATGATGAGTTTTTGCTGTTCTGGTTTTTGCATAACAGCCCATCCATTAAGAGAAATGATATTCGTGTGTTTAATTTTATGTTTTTTTGATGCATTGTCCACACAGCCATTATATTTATTGGCTAATTCAGATACAAAACTAATATTATCCAATGTAAACCAATCAATTAATGGTTTGTTTTGTTTAATAGATGAGTCTAACAGGCGATATGAAACTAAATCGCCTTCTATTTGGGGTTTATACAAAAAATGATTTACGTTCGAAAAGCTAAAAGACTTTACTTGTATAGGCAACTCTCCTTGAAACAGCCTTAAGGCCTCATTTGAACTTCTAGGCAAATGACTAATTATTACCCCATTATTGGCGTTTTCCGGAATAATTCGGTAGGATCTTTCCTGACCGTCAGCATAGGTTAGATTGATAGAAACAGGGGGACTTCTAAATAGAGTTTTATACATTTTTCCTATCATTGAATATTTTATCTTGATCTTTGCCCGCACTAATTCTTTGTCACGGTTTTCAACAATAGTGTATTCATTCCAACGCATTGAAAAAGTATTCACTTTTTTTGCTTCAGAACTAATAGAATGTTTTCGCCGTTCTAAAATGATTATCTGATTAAGTTTTTCTGTGCTAATAAAGTCCGGGAATTGTGAAGAAATATGATAATTACAAAACATGTTAAAAAATGTTTCCGGTTCATCAAAGAAAGGGTGTCTTTTATCTATGCTGGAAAAATGATAAAGTATGTTTTCTGGGTTATTGCGTACAAGGCTCTCTGAGTTTATTTTATCAAGAGAACTTGTGTAGGCAGAATAAGATTGAAAGACAGGCCTCGGTTGCCAGGTAAGATTATTGGCAGGTATTAAAGATATCTCCCAAGGTACTATATCTAAAGGTTTGTTTTGGAGCGCTTTTAGTACATCAGATGGTAGTTTCATCTCAGATAAATTTTCTTGACTTGATTTGAGAATAATATCTTTATATTTGGTTAAATTTAAACTAAATTTTAACTTATTATAAAAATTGGTAAAAGATACTATTTGCTTAATACTAACCAGATAATTCGGTAAATGCTGGCCAAAAGGAGAAGGAACTAATAAATAGATAAATAATGTTAATAAGGTTAAATGTTGTACTAAGTGTCCAAATAACATTTTTCGCCCGAGTCTAACCTCATTTCTTAAACAAAGATAAACAAGCAGTGGTATAAATTTCACAAAAATAACAATGTGTCCATCTTGACGAATGAAACCGTGTTTAAATGTTATCCATAAAACAAAAGCAAGACATGCACTATATCCTATCGAGTTGTGTTTGTTTTTTGCCGTTGTTATTAATAGGAATAGAATGAGAATTACTTGTAATAAAGCGTAAGCTACTTCCCATTGAGAAGCAGCATAACTCATGGCGCTGGAATAACCGGAAGATAATGTTAAATAATTTTTCAAGTAATTAACAAGTGACGCATTCTCCTTTGACAACCCATCTAAAATTATAGAGGTAGTCCACAATGCCACTATAGTAAAAACAGCTAATTGATATAAATATTTGACGCTAATTTTTCGCTGTTTAATATTACCTGCTATATTTCCACCATAATATAAAATACCCGACCCTATGGTACAAATACCTAAACTAAACTTTGTCGTTAAACAAAAACCTGCAATAGCACCCATGAACAGAGAATATAAAACAAGGTGATATTTTTTATTCAAAGAGCTTTCATAAGGAATAATTATCAAAAATATAAATAAAATAGCATAATCAGTTTCCGCGCCAAAAATATAAAATAAAAATATAGTTAAGATTAACGCAGATAAATTAATCCACTTTTTGCTCCTGTACAACTTTGTCAGTTCCGTTACAAAAACGATAAACAATGCAAAATGTATAAAACAGCGAAATAAGGTAATAGCCCAAAAATTACCATCAATAACTGCGCCATGAATTAAATAACCCAGAGGTCCGTAGGTAAATATAATATCTTTTCCATAAGCTAGTTTTACTGAGGAAGCATAACTAATGGCATATTGCCAGGAAGGGTCTAAGCCAGTGTTAATTGGACCGGGTAGCGGGAGGAAAATAATAAAAAAAAATACTACGGTAACAATCCATAAAATAGAAATAAATATTCTGTGTTGCATAAACCGGTTAACCATTTTTATCCTCATCTATGCCCTATTTAAAGACTATCCGTTTCCACGCAATGCTACCTTGGGACGCTCTGCGTCCCCATACAATAGCACCCGTGGGGGGGACACATTTGCAACCTTAACCCGCCGGAGTAACGGGACACGGAGCGTCCTATCGATTCATTCCCACGCTGAGCGTGGGAACAAGTTGGTGTAGGGACACGGTGCCCGTGTCCCCACGTGTGAACACAAAAAAGTCGCTGAATGCCTAATTTATCCTTTTTTTTCTGCCATCAGATCATCCATGATCAAGAGGCGTTCGAACCAGATTTTGAGAAGGGTGGCGAGGTATCGTCGTCCCATGACATTTAACTTAAGTTTCGACTGCCCCCACGTCCGTCCATACCAGTTAATAGGAATTGTTGTTATATGATACTTCCTTATAAGCGCTGAGAGTGACATCTCAATGGTAATGTTAAAATGACAGGCATAAAGAGGAAGAATGCTTTTAATAACAAAAGACCGGTAAGCCTTAAATGCGTTTGTAAGGTCGTTATGGCTTGTCAAAAACAATATTTGCAGCATCTTGTTCACAATACGGTTCATCATAAGTTTTATTTTGGGGTAATCTTCAACAACACTTTCTCTGGTAAACCTTGAACCAAAAACGCAGTCGTACCCTTCCTCAATTTTTCTGTAGTATCGCACGATATCCTTCGTGTCATCAGACAAATCAGCCATGACCGGCATTACAACGTCTCCGGGAAAATGCTCCAGTCCGGTTCTTATTGCCCTGCCAAAACCAGCCGGTAGTGTCCTGTTCACCCAAACCCATTCAGGAATTTCTCCC
>MHYI01000250.1:8490-8818 GCA_001828295.1 Planctomycetes bacterium RBG_16_41_13
ACTGCTGTTGTCATTTACAGCAATGATCTCAAAAGGAATTTCCTGCTTGCGAAGTTCCGCTGTAATATCCCTGATAGTTGGTCCAATATTTTCTTCTTCATTATGAGCAGGAATTATAACCGAAAGCTTAAGAGTGTTTCTGAGAATCTTATCCATATTACATTCGCCCTTTAAATCCGGTATAGATTTCGTTCATTATCTTCCTTATGTCATACTGGAAAGACCATTCAGGATAATGGGATTTAAATTTCTCAACGTTGCTTATCCACCAGATGTGGTCTCCAATCCTGTTTGTTTCAGAATAATGATAGCTCATTTTATTTCCGGT
>MHYI01000251.1:0-10362 GCA_001828295.1 Planctomycetes bacterium RBG_16_41_13
CTGAACATGCAGGGGTAAGATATGCAAGATATGCCGGAGACCAGCATAAATATCAAAGGGCAAATCCACTGCTGCTATTAAATGTCCGGGAGAACCAATTCCTGGCCGGCCTTTAATGCGTTTTCATTTTTTATATTATGTTTGTTTGCCTCTAATATTTTTTTCCATTTTGATCCGTCTTTATAATACTTTAAAGCAATTTTATACAAAGAATCTCCCGCCTGCACGACGTGTTTCTTTGTTGTTGTTGTTGTTTGCTCAGTTACCTCATGCGCCACCAAACGTGTACTTCTTTCCGTTGATACCTGCGTAGGGGTTTCATCTTTATTTGGTATAATGAGTTCCGTACCCACGCGAAGATTGTTGCGGTCATAAATCCGATCCTGGTTTGCATTAAAAATCAACAGCCATTTATTATCATCGCCATAATATTTCTTTGCAATTTTATGCAGGGTGTCCTTTTCTTGCACCTTATACGTCACGACGTTTGACTTTTGCGACGATGCTGCGGGTAGAATGATTTCTTCCTGATACTCGCGTTCCTGGCTTTTGATAGCCTGTTTTTGACTGCCTGCCGCAACTTTGTTTTCGGTATTGCCTGCATTCTTCAATTCACCCTCAATTACATAGTCTTGTTCTTCAACTGCCGGTTCCTGACCAATGTTCTCTCTTTTTGTCTCTCCCCCTCCACTGATTTTGCCATCCTTCTTTGCCAGGTCTTCGCCCTGTGGAGATAAGCCCTCCGGATGCTTAGGAAGTTCATTCAGACTTAATAAATCCGGTGATGCATCACTATCTATTTCAGGAATGGGAATAATAGGCTCTTTCACATTGGTTCTCGTGCTAAGAAAAACTCCGATAATTGCAAGAATAATCACTCCCAAGATAACGCCGACCTGCACATCTCTTTTCATAATTTTTGTCCCTTTCTTTTGCTGCGATAGGAATGAATACTTAAAAACCAACCCAGAACCATGTCTTGCTTTTTGTGAAAATATTATTTCACCCATCCAATACTATAAACAAATTTTCCCCCGGTATTCACCGTTCGTATAGTTAAAAGCTCCATTTTTCGAAAAATCTAATATGGCCTCTTAATATCGATAGGGTGGGTTGGCGCACGGGCAAAACTTGTTTGTCCGTGTCACCACCCTTAATTTCCATCCCAACAGGGACTTTTTATATTTTCCTCACTTGGGATAGTTTAGAGGAATGGACTAAACTATTACCCATATAATACTCCCTGCCGGATAAATCATTAGCACTATTCAAATTTGCCGATACACAAAGCCTTAAAAGGCCTACATCGGTTTTATGCATTATTCGTTGATACAACCGCTTTTACTTTTTGCTTTTGTGCGGTATAGCTTGCTTTTGGCGCAGATTGTCCTCTAAGTAATAGCGGTGAAGCTATAAATATAGAAGAATACGTACCCACTATAATACCCACTAACATTACAAAGGCAAATCCATGAATTTCCGCACCGCCGAGAAAGAACAATGATAACAATACACCAATAGTGGTAGCGCTTGTCAATATAGTACGGCTTAACGTCTGGCTAATACTTTCGTTGATCAGTTGTGCGTTTAATACCTTGCCGCGTCCCCCCATATTCTCCCTGATTCTGTCAAAAACAATTATGGTATCATTCAGCGAATATCCCACTACCGCAAGAAACGCCGCAACCATTGCACTGTCGAATTTCATGTTGCCAAATAAATAGTCCGCAGTAGCCACAACTCCCAATGTTACGAGAATATCATGAATAACCGCAATAATCGCTGCAGAACCAAATCTGAAATCCCCAAAACGAAACCATACGTAAAATATAGTCGCAGCGCACGCAAAGAAGACCCCTAAAATAGCGCGGCTCTTCATCTCATCTGCCACCGTGGAACCGATGCTTACCACTCTCTTTAGCGGATTAGGAATAATAAACGCCCTTTGAATCGCTTCCTTCGCTGCTCCAACATTTTGTTGTTCGTTGAAGGCTAACGCAACCGTTTGATATTCCTTGTCCATTGCCAGATTTTCCGCCAATAAGCCTGTATAACCCGCAGAGGCCAATGTCTTTTCTATCGTTTCCCTGCGAAGGGGTTTCGACAATGTCATGTTGAAAAGGAAGTCGCCGATTCCCTGAAAGGTCACATTGATTTCTTCCTCATACAGGTTATCCTTGAATTTGTTTATTATATCCTCTTTAATTTTTTCCTGTATCTTTTCCGCACTCAATGGATTCAGGTGAATCGCAAATGTTTGCGCCGGTGCGTCCAGGGTATAAACATTTTTAATCATGTTTTTCATCGCCCTGATTTTGCTTATCATGCTGACAAAATCTGATTTACTGATTTTTTCTTTCAATTCCACCTTTACAGCAGCCGTATCCTCATCAAAATAAACCCCCGGCAAAGAAATTTTCTCGTTAAAGGATTGCTTTATATTTTGCAAAGCCGTTCTTGGCCCTTCAATTCTTAGCTTGTTAACATTGCCTCTTTTTTCACTCCCAGGCTGTTCGGTCACTTTGACATTATTAAAACCCTGCCTGTTTAATTCAATCCCTAACAATACCGGGGCTATCTGTTTGTTTAAATCAACCTCTATAAAGGGTAATGACATTTGCGCCTGCAAAGTTTCAACAACATCACCCATAGTTATCTTCACCTCATGGAATACAAGGTGGTCTTTAAGTCCGTTTACCATTGCACCGACCAGGCGTAACCGCTCTAGTTCCTCATCAATTCCGGCAGTATTTAATAAATATTTATTGGCAAGGAGGTTAACAGGCATTATAGACGCCACATCTTCCTCGCTATATCCAGCCTGTTTCAGATTTTTTTGCACTGCCAATTCATCTATTGGCCTTTGCAATTTCAAATTAAATATTGTCGGCTTTATAAAATCAATACCCTGTAATAATTCAGCCTGGCCAAACGCATTGCTTATATCCGCAGCAATTTTTTGCTTTTCCTTTTCTTCGTTTATCTCTTTAATCCTTATGCCAAACTCATCTGCTTTTGAAACAAACTGCGTCAGGTTTTCGCCTGACCATATGCTCTGCACCTCTGCTTCCTCATAACCCGCATCTTTTAACGATGTTCTGATAAAGCCAGGTGTTGTTTCATTTTTCAGGTGTAAATGCACGAGCGTTCCACCGGTAAAATCTATATCATACTTTTTGTCCCCGCGAATGACAAAAAAGGTCATGCCGCCAAGAACACATACTCCGGAAACGATAAATACAATATGCCGTATGCTAAGGAACCTGATGTTTGGAACACCAATTATCCTCAACATTGAAAAACTCTTTACCCATTTGAAATCCATTAACAATTCATATATTGTTCTCGTAACAAATATTGCGGTAAACAGGTTTATAATCAAACCAATGATCAATATCCACGCAAAGCCTTTTACCGGGCCAGTGCCGACGGAAGCAAGTATTACGCCGGTAATTAACGTCGTAATATTAGAATCGAAAATTGCGGAAAACGCCTTTTGGTATCCTGCTTTCACCGCAGCGCGAATAGGTTTTCCCTTTGCCCTTTCTTCACGGATTCTTTCGTAAATAAGCACATTCGCATCTACGCCCATCCCTATCATGAGCACTAACCCTGCTATTCCTGGAAGTGTCAGCGTTGCGTTCAGCAGTGCCATTATCCCAATGATCAAAAATACATTCAATGCATTCGCAAAATTTGCAACCCAACCTATACCCAGATAGTAAATACCTATAAAGAGGACAACAAAGATTCCCCCGATAATACCAGCAGTCAGGCCCTTATTGATAGAATCCCTTCCCAGACTTGGGCCAACCATGGTCTCCATTTCCAGTTCCAGGTCTGCCGGAAGACTTCCTGCCCTCATTGTCGCAATAAGTTCATTGACCTCGTCCTGTGTAAAGCTCCCTTCGATAATGCCCTTTCCCGGTATGCGGTCACGTATTGTTGGAGCGGAATATAAAATTCCATCCAAAATAATCGCCAGCGGCTTGCCGATGTTTCTCTCCGTAATCTGCCCGAATTTCGCTTTTCCCGCAGCGTCAAATTCAAAACCGACGACAGGCTCTATCCCCTTTGTATCCGCGTAAATTCTGGTTAAATGTTCTCCCGTGATTTCTGTTGTATTTCTCACGAGGAACCACTTTCCTGCCTCTCCCTCTTCGCCTTTTCGCTTCCGTAGCCAGTGTTTGTAATATCCGGGAACGCTTTTCCCTTCCATTGCGTCTTTATATTCAACGCTATCTGGGCTTGCGGCCAGGCGAAACTCCAGTTTCCCCAGCTTGGTTATGCGGTTTTTCAGGCTTTCCGTTTCACTCCTTGTTGCCCCAGGTACCTGAATAAGGATTCTCCGATGACCCTGCTCCTGTATCCTGTATTCCATCACCCCCTGCGGGTCAATCCTCTTTTTTAATACCTCAATAATTTCTTTTGTAATGCCAGGGCGGTCTTCTCTGTCATCTACCCGGACCGTATAAAGCAACTCCGAACCGCCTTTAAGGTCCAATCCAAGTTTAATCTTCCCCTTTGTAAAATATTCAACGGTCTTGGTGCGTATCTTTTTGCCATCTGTACCAATTTCCTCGCCGATGATCGTTTCACGGATAATAGGATTCGTTACCAAAAAATGTGTCCATGCTTTCTCAACTATTTTGCTTTCAATGACTTTGCCATCTGCTTCTTTTACCATCTCTCTCTTTAAGACCTTTTCCGCTGGTGGATACAAGATCATAAATCCAATAGCAATCACTATCACAATGAGAGGTATCTTCCATCTTAAGTTTTTTCCCATTTCCGTTTCCGTCTCCTCAAACGGCTCCCTTTCCGTTGTTCATGAAAAATTTGTCAAATCAACACAAAAGAGCAAAGTATCTACTTCTTTTCCCTGCTCGCTTTTCCTTTGCTCTCTTTTTCCTTACTTTCTGACGTTATCGCCTCCTCGGCTTCTGTTTCTTCTTCAACATCGCTGTCATGCGAGGTTTCCAATACCGTAGCAATCGAACTTCTGTCCACCTTAACTTTAACATCTTTTGAATCATCTATGCGAATAACTACCTCACTTTCCCGCACAGAGGTAACAACCCCGTGAATACCTCCCGCGGTAACGACCCTGTCACTCTTTCTTACCCGGGACAATAATGCTTTACGCTCCTTTTCCTTTCTCTTTTGAGGCCGGAGTATTAAAAAATACATTACCACAAACATAAGTATAAATGGAAGCAATAAAGACATCATCCCGCCGGGACCTTTTCCCGCCGCTTGTAATAGAACAAGCATAATATTCCTCCTTACTATTAAAAAAAATTAACCGTACCTTTCCCCGTCAACTTCTCCATATGCGGCCAATGCCGCCAACACGATGTTACTGAAAAAAATCTTTCAATTATTTTTGTACGCTGAAAAAAACTGTTCCTGAAAGCTTCGGAACTCTCCCCTTTCAATAGAGTCCCTTATCTGTTGCATTAACTGTTGAAAATAAAAAATATTATGTAATGAGAGCAACGTTAACCCCAGGGTTTCTTTTGCAACAAAGAGGTGCCTCAAATATGCCCTTGAAAAATTTTTACACGTATAACAATCACACATTTCATCCAACGGCCCTGTATCTTCTTTGTACCGGCTATTGAGTATTTTCACCTTTCCCAAATGAGTAAAAGCACAGCCGTTTCTCCCGTTGCGTGTAGGCACAACGCAGTCAAACATATCAACCCCCCGTTCCACCGCGTGAAGAATATCTTCAGGGAAGCCAACTCCCATTAAATATCTTGGCTTTTCAGGAGGCAAATACTCAACTGTATAATCTAAGACCTCGTTCATCAATAAGCTTCCCTCGCCAACGCTTAATCCGCCGATGGCATAGCCCTGAAAATTCATTTTTTCAAGATGTCTTGCACATTCGATGCGAAGTTCCTCGAAAACGCTTCCCTGAACGATGCCAAAAAGCGCCTGGTCTTCATTGTCATGGGAATCCAAACACCGCGCAGCCCAATTAAGCGTTCTTTCAACTGCAATACTTGCCCGGTCTTTTTCGCAGGGATACGGAACGCATTCATCAAATGCCATAATAATATTTGCCCCGATGTCATTCTGTATTTTTATCACCTTCTCAGGGGTAAGGAACAATTTTGAACCATCGATAGGAGATTGAAATTCCACGCCATTGTTTGATATTTTTGTCAATTTGCTTAACGAAAAAACCTGGAATCCCCCGCTATCCGTTATAATAGCGCCCTTCCATCCCATAAACCGGTGAAGTCCGCCAAGTTGTTTAATAATTTCAGCACCTGGCCGCAGGCATAAATGATACGCGTTACATAAAATTATCTCTGCCCCTGTTTCTTTGATCTGCAGCGGGGTTAGCGTTTTAACCGTGCCTTGCGTTCCAACGGGCATAAAAACCGGGGTAGGAATAATCTGACCGGCCAAATGCAATTCGCCGCGCCTTGCTTTTGTTTGTTTATCTGCTGCCAAAACCTTGAAAAACAATTATTTCCCCCAAAAGAACGGGTGATTAATATATCCGCCTTAACTCACTTTTTGGATAATAATGTCCCAAAATCTCTCTCCAATTAAACCCTTTTTTCGCCATGCCCTGTACACCATACTGGCAAAGCCCGACGCCATGCCCCCAGCCTTTGCCGGAAAAGGTAATACTCTTGCCATTATTCCTGGCGGTAAATGCGGTGCTATATAAATTATTTGGCCCTACGAGCAGCCTGAATCTGTTTGCATTCATCTGTTCCTTCCCTTTTGCATCAATAATTTCAACCTCCGAACCATGATTTCCAGGACCAGGATTCACCGTCTTAACAGAAACGATATTTGAAACGTTAACCTTCGCTTTTTGTAATTTCTGTAGTATTGCGGATTTCTCAATATTCACGCTCCATGTGTAATATTTGGAATTTTCGCAGTACCCGCATTTTACCCCAGTCAGCGGTGGCAGCTTTTCCCTCCCAAATACTAAATTGACATCCTCGGTATGTCCGCCGCAGGTGCTGTGAAAATAAGCAGAAAATATCTCTCCATTATATGCCATAACAATGCCCGCCGTATCCTGTACAATTTTTACGCTTTTCGCAGTTTCCCCAAGCATACCCCTGTATGCAAGCTCTGACTTATCCAGGTGGAACGATTCATTTTTATTGGCCTTCTTTCTACTTTCCACATAAGTTCTTATGGCAACTGTCTGGGAACGTAAAGCGTCTTCCTCCCATGAATTCGGCATTTCACACCCAAGTACGCCTACCACAAAATTCTCAATATTGATTTCTTCGATAACCGAAAATTCCCTGTCTGTTTGCGGTAATATCCGTATTTCGCCGCGATAGGGGATGGAATCCAATACAATACCACTACCCCCCAAATCCTTGATCCTTAACTCGCTATTGTAATGCCTCCTGCCGCCTAAGTGAATCCAGCCATTTTCGATAAAAACATTCGTTTTGTCCAACTTCACACCTTCATCTATCACATTGGACAAACTCCCCAAAATCTGATATCGCCCATCAACTGACAATTCAGCTTTTTTAACCCCGGACAGAAGAAGTATTCTGACGTTGAGAGCGTTTTCATACGGGGAAGCATAGTCTCGCATGCCCTCTTTTCCTTTTGTAATATCCCTCTTGCATGACAGATGAGTGACTGCCACAAGAAACGGCACGATAAACATTATTGCTATAGAGAGTGTTTTGCGCATGATTTTATACTAAAAAAAATGTAACACTTTAGTTTTTTGAAAACTCATGTAGTGCGACGAACCTCGTCGCACTACATATGACAATTTCCCGTTTCAAAAGACCTCGGCGGGTTCAGGTTTGTAACCGTTCGGCTGAGCTCACGACGAAGCCTGAACCCATACTTTATTTGGCGAATAGCGCTCTATGTATCTAAAATGGCTAAATCCCCCCTACTAGCAGTCAGGAACAATATAAAACGTGGGGGTTCAGGTTGCAAACCTGAACCCGCCGGGAGTTTTTCAAAAAACTAAAGTGTTACAAAAAAATGGCAACAATTTCGTTTTTGAAAAACCCCGGTAAGGGGGGTACATGTCACCTTGAACAATGGCATATTTCTCCTCCGCTTTTTGCCGGCAACTCCCCGGAAGTGCCTTCATTCTCCTTACACCTAGGACTATTTCCCTTATATAATTCCCGGGTAGTATCTTTGTATCTTTCATATTCACTGAAGACACAACCACAATAGCCTTGCCGGTAAATCATGTTTTTTCGTGCAATTTCATTGCTATGCTCAGATAAATAACGATAATCACGATACAAAAAAGGTATCTCTTTTTCTTTTGATAGCTTTTCGGAAATTTCTTTTAATTGTCCATGGTCCTGGTACCGGCTAAATAACATTGTAGAGGTGAAAGCATCGTACGTATGCTTTTTTGCGTACGCTGCGGCACAATCAAGTCTCATGGCATAGCAATCTGCGCAACGGTTGTTTCCCTCATAATTCACATTTTTCAAAAAATCCCTTAATCCATATTCTTCATTAAAAATAATTTTTACTGAATTTTTTTCCTGGAAAACCCGCAATGCTTTTATTCTACGGCGAAACTCAAGCAATGGATGTATATTCGGGTTATAAAAGAAGCCGGTAACCACAAATCCTTCTTTTTTCAATTCATTTAGTGGTGCGCATAAACAACATGCGCAACAGATATGTAATAATAGCTGCATATTAGTTTGTTAAAATATCTTTTTTTGCGTCGGCATTTGCTTATGAACCCCGAGATGCTCGTATGTTTGTTTTGTGGCAATTCTCCCCCGCGGTGTTTTTTCCAAATAACCCATTTGGATAAGGAAAGATTCATACACTTCTTCTATAGTATCTTCTTGTTCATTTACCGACACTGCTATCGTTTTTAATCCGATAGGACCTCCTCCGTTTTTTACCACCGTTTGCAAAATCTTGCGGTCCATTTCGCATAAACCATTTTCGTCTACGCCTAACATCTCCAGTCCCTTGAGTGCTATTTTCTCGTCTATCACATCCTTCCCATCTTCCCCTAGTACCTGGGCCACATCCCGAATTCTCCTTAAAAACCTGTTTGCGATCCTCGGAGTGCCACGCGACCGCTTTGCTATTACTTCTGCACCCTTCTCCTCTATTGGTATCGCAAGCTTACGCGCAGAATTACACACAATTTTATACAGATCTTCCCATGGATAAAATTCCAGTTTCTCAAGCACCCCAAACCGTGACCGTAACGGTGCGGTAAGCAACCCCTCACGGGTAGTGGCTCCAATAAGCGTAAACTTTTGCAGGTTTATTTTTACCGACCTCGCCTTTTGCCCCTGGTCAATAATTATATCTATGGAGAAATCTTCCATTGCAGAATACAAATATTCTTCTACAGTAGTATTTAATCGATGAATCTCATCGATAAAAAGAATTTCACCGTGTTGTAAATTGGTTAAAATGCCTGCAAGGTCTGCCGGTTTATCCAATATGGGACCCGAAGTCGTCCTTATAGCGGTATTCGTTTCACTCGCAATGATTTGCGATAACGTTGTTTTCCCCAAACCAGGCGGGCCTGAAAACAAGACATGATCAATTGGTTCACCCCTTTTTTTTGCTGCTTTTATATAAATATCCAGGTTTTCTTTTATACGATCTTGTCCTATAAAATCACGGAATCTTTTCGGCCTAAGCGTAAGATCAAGATTATTATCTTCATTATCCGCGGAAGAAAACAAAATCCCTTCATTTAACATGCCTGATTCCTTACATAGTAAATTAACAACTCTTGCAGCGCTCTATTATGTTTTAAACTTCAGGGCTTCCCGCACAAGAATTTCTATATTGTCCACCGTATTCAGTTTTTTTACGGCCTCTTTTACCGCGTTTTCCGCCACAGGTCTGCCATATCCTAAAGAAATTAACGCCATAACCGCATCGTCGGCAAATGCTCTTTGCCTGCCATCCATTTCTATGTCTATGGATGCTTTTGCCCCTTTAACGCTTTCCTTTAGTTCCAACACAATTCGTTCCGCTGTTTTTTTCCCCACCCCTTTAATTCGCATTAATGCCTTTGTATCTTCTCTGGCTATTGCACACTTAATATCGTTTACCGTACTGCCGGATAGTATGGCAATTGCCATAGTTGGCCCAACACCATTTACCGATAGCAATAGCTGAAATAAGCCCCTTTCTTCATCTGAGGCGAATCCAAACAGTTTTATGCCATCTTCCCGCAGAAACAACTGAGTATGAATTGTAACTTCGCCACGGCTGGGAATTTTTTCAAAAGTAGAGATTGGAATGTGTAATAAATAACCAACGCCTGCAACTTCCAAGACCAACTTGGTGGGAGATTTGCTAATCACTTGCCCCCGGATGTAATCTAACATAAGA
>MHYI01000251.1:10434-10746 GCA_001828295.1 Planctomycetes bacterium RBG_16_41_13
CCGCAAACATGCCTCCTGCCACTTTATGCCGCCAACACCTGTATATGCCTGAAGAGGGTTTCTAATTTGTTGATTTCTAAGAAAAATTTACTTGCGGAATACGAAAAAATGCCGCCCTTTAGATAACAATCTGCCTAAACGGACTCTGACAAAGCAAACTGCCAAATCAACCTCTTGTCCTCTTCAGGGAGCCAGCCTTTTTGCCAGGAAATTTCTCGCTATTGTGCCCATCATAAGATTGTCCCAATTGCAATCCTTTTTGTATCAATATTGCCTTTATTTCGTTAAGCGAGGTTTCCCCAAAATTTTTAA
>MHYI01000252.1:0-106 GCA_001828295.1 Planctomycetes bacterium RBG_16_41_13
GGGAACTTTTGAAAACGGTTGAGCCAAGGTGACCTTTTAGATCACCAACGAGACCTGAAGGGAGTGCTAACATGAGAAATGTATATTATATTAAACAATGATACAA
>MHYI01000252.1:144-1466 GCA_001828295.1 Planctomycetes bacterium RBG_16_41_13
AAGAAATTCAGTTTCTGAACCTTTTACACGGAGACAAATCGGGTATCCATTTTTAGACAGGACGGAAAGTGTCTGATAATTGTTGACCTGATTGCCTGCCGATGAGACATAACAGTAAGGAATAGGCGTGCATTTCTTTAAATTCGAGAAGACTTTGATAGGGGTGTTGCGAGGCACGCCTAATTCATCTCCCATTTTGAAGATGGGAGAGGGAGAGACGATGTAGATTGAGCGCTGTTGCATTGTAGGAATGATTAAAGATTAATAAGGGAGATCATCAGAGGCAGTGGTAGGGACAACGCTGTCTGTGACAGGGTAGGGTTTGGGAGATGCTGTAGACGGTAAACCTGCAGCATAGTTTGGAGCAATTGACCAACACTCTAGGGAGTTGAAGTAAGAGAGTTTTCCATCTTTTTCAAATTTTCGCCCTCGGACATTGAAATTAACTATGTAGTCTTTGCCGACTTCGCAAAGGTCCAATAATGAGATTTTTGATTGGGTTAAAGAAAATGTGATGAATTCAAAATATATTACTCCATGAAATTCTTCGGAGGTCTCGATAACGAAATTTCTTTTGATGAATTTTGCGGAGACTGGAACGGGCGGCTCAATGAGAATGAGCTTGCCGGAAATGGAAAAAGAAGCCATGATTATTGTTTTATTTGATTAATATTTCGGCAAAGGAAGTTATAATAACTCATATAATCAAATAAATCTTTATCATGGTGTATATAATAATAAACACCTGCCATGTAAGTAATTGACAGGTGTTTAATTATGAAAAAATGAAAATCGACAAATGACAGTGCTTAGGCTGCAATCACGTCACCACCGAGGGTATATTGAGTAGTCAAACCTGAGGCAGTATCCACGACAGAGATTTCGGCAAATATCTTATTGCCTACAGCAGTTTGCCATCCTACACCATAAACTAATTCATAAGCTGCCTTGACATCGAAAGGAGAAACGTTAGTATCGTTAAGAATTGTAACGAACTTGCAGACATTCTTCGGAGATTTCAATCCGGCTGACAATGGAGGAGACATACGTACATACATCAATTCGCCAACAACGATAGCAGTTGGGAATTGAAGAGTCATAGTACCAGCGGCACCGGCTGCGTTGACATTGACAGAAGCTTCCGATGTGATTGAAGGAATTGAACCAGGAGTTGTGATAAGTGCTGCCGTAACCTTGTTGAGATTCTGATTGCAGCTGATATACATCTGATGACCAGTCAAGAATTTGGGCAATCCGAAAGGACCTGATTTAGGAATAGAAGCTGCGAATACATCCCATGCGGTGCGTTCAGCGGGTAAAAT
>MHYI01000252.1:1475-5805 GCA_001828295.1 Planctomycetes bacterium RBG_16_41_13
ATGAGAGCACTCCGTACAGCAACCTGTGCCGGTGATTGCTGATTGGTCGGAATTGACTTATTCTTCAGGTACGCGCCGCCTTTATTGTGGCTAAAAGTGGTAGAACCCAAGGAACCGGAATAATCACCGATGAGAGCACCGGGAAGGATTTTAACGGAAAGGATTTGATTTCCTTTCGGTCTTTCAGATTTGCCGAAGAATACCGACTGGGCATAAAGACAGGCAAAAAAGTAGAATACAAGCAAAAAAACTTTTTTCATGATTATAAAATTGAAGTGAATAATTAAAATGAGATGCAAATGTATAATAAAATGTTCATAAGTTCCAAATAAATGGGCGAATTGCACCAAGAAAGAAAGACTCAGCCACGACTCTGCCGCTATTTTGGAACTATTCTGTAAAATTTGAACTTCCAAAGGTGGATTGTAATGCATGGCTAAGGTCGGCGGAAGGCGGCAGGACGGCAGGCGCTAGCCTGCTTACCTGCTGCCAATGATTTGCGGCATTGCATGGCTAAGGTCGAAGGGAGGCAGGGACACTGCGACATATTATGTCGGAGTTAAAAGTACGGGCAACCCCCTGTAATAAAAAGAAGGATGCACCATATATTATGCAATGGTACAATTTAACATTTATTAACAGCAAATAAGGGACAAATAACTTGATTATATTGCGTATAATAAAAACAATACCTAATTTTACAGCAATATTAATTAAAAACCTATATACAAATGGAAACAAAAATAGTAATAAATGGACAAATTAACGGGAATCATCGGCTACACAATGCTATATGCACAAGCAAGAGTAGAACAGAAACAGCAGCATTCTACGGTTATCGAATTTACTTCAAAACCAAAAAGGAGGCAAAAAAAGCACTATGGGACGCATACAAATATATGCGAGCTGAGGAACCGGAATATGCAAAAAGAGGAATTACATACTTACCGGGCGAGGCATTATATTATGATGGCAGCAAGGCAGAATTATATACTGATTAATAATACTAACGCAAACGCCGAAGACAGTTCAAAGCCTGTTTGAAAAAAAGTGATGACACCCGGAAACGGGTGTAAACTTAAAAATAGAACCTACGGGAGTAAAGGCAACCCGAAATAAAATGGAAAAAACATTGATATTTCGAAAAGACGCGGCGCACGTCTATAAAGTTATAAGCGCGAATCAATTCATCTGCGTAACCACATTGAAAGGTGGAATCGGGGTAGGAGAGCATGGATGGGCTTTTCATATGACCGAAAAAACGGAAATAGCAACTGAGAAGGAATTCAATAAAGCCATGATAGATGTAATCAGCAAACTTGCTACAATAGCTATGGGATAAATGAAAACAACACTAGAAAAAATGATCGAAAAATGGGCGAAAGAAGAATTCACCACAGTAAGCTATAAGCGAGATGCAAGGAATAAACGGACTGTAGAAGTACAAACCCCGCCATTGGGCATACAGAGCCTCAGCCGACTGTATAAGCTCTGCAACCCAATGAGCATGTGCATCTTCGCAGGAACAGAATATCTGCACGGACTTGAAATTCAAATAACAGAATAGATGAACGGCAAGAGAACAGCGACCCGAAAGGATGTAATACAGGCAATGAAGGCAGGGGCTAAAGCCCCTGCCGACAGCGCGGAACAAGATGACTATAACGCTGTACTGAATGCTTGGCTGAACAGGACGGAGATTAGCTACAGGTACTACAGAACTGCTATCAAGAGACTGATAGAAACGGAAGCCATAGAGATAGATGAATTAGGATATGACAGAGATGGAACGGGACAAACGCCAGATAGCTACACAAGACTATAGACGATGATAACATTAGCAACATACATAGATAGGAACAGCGGCAGATGCTACGCTATGATTTACGAGCCTATGACATACATAGTATATAGATGCGATGAACTGACACCGGACGAACTGCTGACAATGAGCTACCAAAACCGCTACCGACGCTACACACCTACAACAGAAGCTGCAAAGCAATGGCATGAACTAAGCGGGCAGCAGGTGCCTGAGGTGATGTGGGTGATAGAAACAAGGATGTGAAAGAAGCGGACTGCGAAGGCAGGGGCTAAAGCCCCTGCAGGAAGCCATACCCGAAAAGAAACACCGGACACCCAAAGAGACCACCGCCCCGCCTGACAAACCCGAACCCTGCCGCCCCCTCTGCTGCCACCCCTGCGAATGAAGGCATTTCGGGAAAAAAAATGATACTGACGAACGTGCAGCCCCTGCCCCCTCCACCTGCTGCGAATGGAGGCATGAAGGGAAAATAAATGCCTGACAGCACGCTAAAAAAAAAGGCGAAGGGCTGAGAGCATGGAAGAGCCGACAGAGGGAAATATGACAGGCTGCCCAACTAAATGGAAGCGCCCGCAGCTCTGCCCCTTACATATATACACACTAAACGGTCGAAGAACCACCGACGGAGGGAGAAAAAAAAAAAGGCAGTTACACCCCACCCCTGCCACAGTGAGGGAGCGTAGCGACTGAACTGAAAGGGGGCGGGGCTGCCATTTTTTTTTTTTTCGACCGGATATAATCACAAGGAAAAAAACATAGCTCCTACCCTGCCACAGAGAGGGAGCGTAGCGACTGAACTGAAAGGGGTGGGAGCTATGTTTTTTTTCCGATGCCTATCGAAGCTAGGGGCAGGGCTGCGGGCGCTTTGGTTTAGTTGGGTTGTCTGTCATATTTCCCTCTGGAGGCTCTGGAATGCTATCAGCCCTTCGCCTTTTTTTTTTTAGTGTGCTGTCAGGCATTTATTTTTCCCGAAATGCCGAAATGAAGCAGCAGGTGGAGGGGGCAGGGGCTGTTAGTGTGAGGCAGTATCATTTTTTTTTCCCGAAATGCCGAAATGAAGCAGGGGTGGCAGCAGAGGGGGCGGCAGGGTTCGGGTAATTAATTTGGACCGGAATGTTAGGCAAAGGTGAATTGAGTCTTAAGAGGCTGAGGAGATGAGTAGTGACGGGGTGTACGTCTATATTTCCCTCCGATGTAGGTAGCAGGGAAGGCGTAACCTTCTTTTATCATTAGTTGGTTGATGTTGATGTCTGGAGTCTCGTATCCGGTGGCAAAAATAGTACCTATTAATCTCCCATACTTCTCGTAAAATCTATAATGGATTTCCAATAATAATTTTTCTTTTTGAATTAAAAGTTCGAGGTAGTTTCGAGACCTGAAACCAAAAAGTTTTTCATTTCCGAATATATCAGGGGCATCAATTCCAAATAATCTAACTTTTTGATTGATTAGGGTGATTGGAGTCGTTGATAAGATGTTGAAAGGTTTTGGATTTGTTATATTTGGGATGTTGACTATAATAGTGTCTCCGTCTATAACCCGCACAAGATCAATAGGATATAAAATAGTTGTTGTCATTTCTCCACTGCAATCAAAACCGCCGAAGGCGGCGTAAAGATAGTAAATCCACTGCAATAAATACAATAGAGGATATAAGACAGGCTATTTCTATACTGCAAACATGATAATTAAGGGTATTACAAATTTTTTTTCTTTTCTCCCATAAAAACCGCCGAAGGCGGATATCAGGTGTTACAGAGTGTAATATAAGGTAGATTGATGGTGGTGCTAAGGTTGATATTGTTGTTGTTGTTGTTGTTGATGTTGTTGTTGGTGTTGTTGTTGGTGTTTTTTGTCGTTACTGAAATCAAATAAAGAGGTTAGTTTGTATATTTTAATGTGTATATATTCTCCACTGCAAACAATATGATAGAGGATATCACACAAGTTACTTCTCCACTGCAAACATGATGATAGAGGATATCACACAAGTTACTTCTCCACTGCAAACATGATAATCAAGGGTATTACAAATTTTTTTTCTTTTCTCCCATAAAAACCGCCGAAGGCGGATATTGGATATTTGAGAGTATAATATAAGATGTATTTCTGTTGGTGCACAGGTTGTTGTTGTTGTTATCGTTGGTGTTGGTGTTGGTGTTGGTGTTGTTGTTGGTGTTTGGATTGGTAGATTGATGGGTTGTTGGATTGTATGATTGTAGTGTTGTTGGGTTGTTTGGTTGGTGGATTGTTGGATTGGTTTGTTGTTGTTGTTGTTGTTCTTGATGTTGATTGATGGATTGTGGGTTATTGTGGTGTTGGTTATAGCTGCTGTGTATGATGGTGACTCTTCCCTGCTACTGCCAATGATGACAATACGTTCAAAATATGTTCAATAAACTTTCAGAAAAAAATCAAAATACTTATCCCTTAGACGACTCGAAATGAGCGAAAAATTAGAAGGGGCAAAACAAATCAGGCTCCGGGTTGGAAAGGAGAGGCGAA
>MHYI01000252.1:5828-6240 GCA_001828295.1 Planctomycetes bacterium RBG_16_41_13
TCTATCTCTTTTTGAAGTAATTTTTGTACCCTTTTTAACGTTCTCAATGTAATTCGCAACATCGTCAGAAAAACTATTAAGGTCATTTTCTTGAAAAATTTTGATTGGAGCAATGATGAGAGTACCAATGGTAAAAGAAGTTCCATCAGGTCTCTCAGGCGAGTCAACAGAGCGGACATATTCGGGATGTTTTTTAATGAAATTACCAAGTTGAAAACTATTTTTACTTGAAAGCGTCAAATTTATGCCTTTTTTCGATGCGATGGGTCCTCCGACGAACCAGAGTCTACCTTCGATTGGGCGGCGGGGTATGAAATAATCCCAACGTTCCTTCCCCGAGTGCTTTCCTGTTGTAATTGGAGTGATTTCGACTTTGCAATTACCCGTATCAAAGAGTTCCTGAAACTGAGGG
>MHYI01000252.1:6292-7350 GCA_001828295.1 Planctomycetes bacterium RBG_16_41_13
ATTCTTTGTGAAAAATATCTTTGTTTTTGTTTTTGGTAAATTCAAGGGCTAAGTAGTTGGATAGCTCAGAGGTATTTTTGACAGCCTTAATCTGAGTCGTGGGAGGAGAGCACCAATTTTGTGCCATTCCATTTTCATAAGCGACGCGCTGACGGCTTTCGTTCCAGTTCTTAACCATATCTGCATGTAAATGAAAACCATCCTTATGAAATTCAAGCTGATTTTCTCGGTACTTGTCAATGTAACCGAGTTTTGAAATGCACCTATTCCAAATTTCTGCAACATCCTGATGGTGGATGAATTTATCAGTAGTGATGTGAAAATGAATATTTCCGTTTCTTTGGGCTTCGGCACGCCATACGTAGTTATGAACACCGTGGTATTTTTCTATTTCCACTAGGAATTGATGAAGGCACTTGGATTTAATGACTAAGTCGGTATGAAATCGCGGGCATGGGAGGGTGAGGGTTATAAATTTCAAATGAACTTTAAAATTCAATCGAGCGGAACGAGACCAGACGAAATCTGGGTTTGCACAAATAACCATCCAATCAATTGCAAGTTTGATAGCTTTCGAAGCTTTTTTCGAGAGGACTCCTTCAGTGGAATTATTACGAAGATTCTTTTCATTCTCTTCCTGGCTTGAAGTTTTGGAACGCGGTTCCGGATTGTAGGTACTGGTGAAAGAGTACCTCGGTTTGATGGATATATAGGGGATCCAAGTGATGGTTTTTTTGATATTTCGCATACCTTAAAATTTAACTTGCGGGCACTATGATAAACCAATATAGAGTATAGTATTAATAGAGTTATGAGAGTACAGGAGACGAGACCCAAACCATCATAATGAACGTGTACCATATAATAAGGAAAATTAAGAGGGAAGGGAATTGGAAAAAGAACCAGTTCCAGAAGATGAAGGCTAAGCGATGGAGATGCATAGGGAAGGGGTATTAAGAGATTATAGGTTGAATATAGTTTTTTGTCCATCCTGAGAAATTCAAAACATTATAATCTTCGAATGAATTCAGGTCAATTCTTGAATTTTCAACAACTAT
>MHYI01000252.1:7368-9113 GCA_001828295.1 Planctomycetes bacterium RBG_16_41_13
AATCTTTTTAATGTCGCTTCCAATTCGAAGATATTAGGAATTTGCCAACAGTAAAATTTATTCTTAACCGTTGCTGTGTCACCGTAAAATTTGATTCGTTCGATTGTCATAATTTAATTTGAACTTTTAATATAAACAAAAAAAAGACTTGTAGGAAAAAAAAGGAAGGGATAGGGAATAATATAAGTTAGACAAAAATAGGAGCCCATGCATCTGCCATGGCAGTGGCAACACCTGGAAATGTCTGTGACCTGATTGAACTGCGAAGTTCTTGATTATGCGGAACGCGATCTACGAAGTATATTTTTTTTGGTTTGCCATTTTTGAAACGGTGATAGATTCTGTCAGGGTGTGGGTGTGGATATACCGGATTATCAGAAAAGAGCTCAGGATGCAAGCTGTACGGTAAGGGAGGAAGATTAACTAACCATAGGCATGTCCGTTTCATTTCGTTATCTCCGAAATAGTAAGGGTGAATGATTTGGTCGGGAGGACGAAAAATGTTAGTCATTACACC
Organism: Planctomycetes bacterium RBG_16_41_13; assembly: GCA_001828295.1. The sequence goes on from MHYI01000252.1 coordinate 7,886, forward strand.
ATTTGGATTTTCTACACATATAAATTTGCATGGGGTATTGAAAAATTGCATAAAAAAAGAAGCAGCACGAAGGCGATTTGCAACTCTGTCAATGTCTGGCCATTTGGAGCGACAAACGAAGGAAAGGTATGGGCAAGGCGGGTGAGCTATGATTAAGGACCAAGGGAGTTGAAGAAGTTTTGATACATCATCCTGAATGTGATTACCGGGAATGTCCGTTGGTTGTATGTCGCAACTCCAAGCATTGAAACCTTTCAATCTGAATGCTTCCCGGACTATACCAGATTTCTCACAAGCAACTAGTACCGAGGGACGGGAGTCAGTTTTGAAAATGAAGCTGTAATCAATCATAAAATTAATTTGAACTTTTAATTTAAACAACAACAGAAAAATTATGAGAAAAAAGGGTTTGAGAAATTACTTGACTTTGTGAAGCAGTTGTAAATCTACACGCTGATTGAAATCTACCTTTCCAAGATCATCAAAAGAAAAATGAAGCTGCGGAGATTTTCTCTTACGATTTGCGCGGGCTGTGTCTATATGCTGCGCACGGTCATGGTTGAGATGGCAACGGTTGCAGAGGGCTGCAAGATTAGTAAAACGATTGTGATCCTTATCATGGTCAAGGTGGGCAACCGTGAGTGTTACCTTATTGCCTGTCATGGGATGGGGCTGATAGTTGGCAGCCCCACACCATTCACAAAAATTGTTTGCACGGCGAACCCTGATTAGAAAGGAAATGAGCTTCCATTTCGGGTGATAATCTTTATAATTGCAAGGCATGGCTAAGGTTCAATGGTTACGAATGATTGATTTTGTAAAAGGATCTTTCCGGAAGCGATGTGAAAGAGAATGAATTTACTGAAAATTCTATACCCAAGAGCATTAAGCCATGCTTCGCCTAGTAACTGAGCGTAAGGTCCTGTGAAGTCTGAGGAGTGCGGAGCGGCTGTACCATCTTCAACCCAAACAGTTCGCAACTTGGAATTTGAGTGGTTTATTCCTGGACTGAGCGGTCCAGAAAATGAAAGCGAAAAAGCAAGATCAGAACTGAAAGCAGCTACGGGAACCTTGGCAGCGGCTGTACCTAAGTTAAAAGTAGGTTCAGATACAACAATAGAGGGTAGGATAGCCGGGTACAAAGGATTAAGGGTGATAGTTTTTCCATTTGTTAAGAGAAAAATGTTCCGCCTACAAAAAAGGTTCCAACCGGAGATCCGGAGATAGA
>MHYI01000253.1:0-117 GCA_001828295.1 Planctomycetes bacterium RBG_16_41_13
AAAGTGGGAAAACGCAGATTTGCAAAAATAGTGCGGCAATAGTAATTGCGCAAGCGTGCATTCCCCCGTTTTTCGGTAAAGCATTAAACGCAGAGGAATGAATGAGAGCCAAAGGTT
>MHYI01000253.1:125-5892 GCA_001828295.1 Planctomycetes bacterium RBG_16_41_13
CAAAAATAGTAACCGACTTTATTTTACTCCATAATGGGTGATGCTACTCATCTTCCTAGTGTAATGTTCTTTGGCGGATACACCTTCTTTCTACAACGGTAAACTTATGCAATATTTGTAAACGGCCATTCCTGAGGATATCTAATAAAATTTGAGCAGGCTCTTCAGGTGTAAAAGGATCTAAACGGAAATATACAACGCCAACAGGAGTTACTGATCTATACTTATAGATCAATTCTCCATAATCTTTGTCAAACGTCAAAATTATCCGATTTTCCTCATAAGCACGCTTTAAAACATTGAAGTCTTTGAGTCCAGGCGTATCTTCAATTACAGATGCTACATTATGACCGCTGCCACGTAAGATTCGAATACTGGCGTCCGGAAAATTTTCATTTGCCAAAAAATCCATCAATCTGTCCCTGAAGGAATTGTATATAATGCTTCTTCGCGCATACACTCGGCTGAAAAGGCAAATACAGCACGCAAACCTTCCTTTGTTAATGTTGGATAGTTTTCAATTATTTGCTGCTCTGTCCAGCCGTTTGCAAAAAGACCCAGAATGAATTCCACGGATAATCTCGTTCCTTTTACCACTGGCTTACCAAGCAAAATTTCCGGATCTGAATGTATAAAATTTCTCCAATCAATCTCAGGCATTTTAACCCCCTTTTTAATCCAAAAGTAGTTGACCCTGTTTTTTCCCTGTCGGTCAACCCCGTTAGATAATAAACATCTACTGGAATCAATGTGTTTTTTCAAGTTGTGGACTTTGGCTTACTTATCAAGGTTTTACAAGCAATCCAAGCCTTTCGTGATAGCAAAGACACGAGGTTTGTTATCTGTTTTTTGCCAAATTTGGTATTGGAAAATCGTTTGCAGAATTTAGGTTTCACCTGTAAATACTTTTTATCCACAGATTTCGCAGATTAACGCAGATTTTTAAATAATCTCTTTTTTTATCTGTGGAAATCGGTGTAATCTGTGGATTATTTATTTTCATCCCCCCTTTGTGGCCAAGGCTCGCGGATGTTTCCTTTGTGTTAAAACTGATAACTTAATCCTACAAAATACGTCCTCCCCGGCCTTGGCAAATCCTCTGCTATGGAAACAGGCCCGGGGTCTTTATAGTCTTTATCAAACACATTAAATATCGTGCCCTGCACGTTCATTGTTCTAAAAAAATTTCTCCCGGTAATAGAAAGGTTTACCAATGCATACGAGGACATATCGTCCCGGCTGTCATCTTCCTCCCGGTATCGTTTCCCGCTAAAAAAGGCGCTTGCATTTGTGTTTATGTATCTGCATGGCTGCGCATTGATCCCAATGTTGCCTTTATGCTTCGCCACAAAGGGCAGCTCATTTCCGTGGTCATCCTCCGGATCCTGAAACGTATAATTAAAAAATACATAATTGCCCGGCGATACATTTATCTTGGTCTCTACCTCAAATCCCTGAATATGCGCATCGCCAAAATTATCATACTGCCAGGTCTCACTGGTAGAATCCAGGGCGCGGAGCATTATAAGATTTTTGATATTATTGTTAAAGTAATTAATGCTGCTCGTGACATGTTTGTTGAAGGTATACATTAATCCCATTTCCATTGTGCGGATAATCTCCGGGTCCAAATCCTCATTACCCAATCTTGCAGGCTGATTCACGGTAAACATCTCCAGAAAGCTTGGAGCGCGAAATGCCTCGCCATATAAAAACTTCAACGTAGCGTTCTCCATAAACTTCCAGGTCAAACCGGAGCGGGGACTCGTTGCATTGCCAAAATCATTATATTCATCATGTCTGGCGCCTAAAGTAAGGCTTATATCATCGGTAATGTCCCATGTATCCTGTATATAAACAGACCAGATATGCCTCGTCGTTTCTTTTAGAAAAGGATAGGTATCCGTAAAATCTTTCATCGATTCCAGCGGGTCCATGGTTAACGGGTCGAAATTCGCCGAATACTGGATATCTGATTGCTGAATACGCCGGTATTCAAAACCTAATGTAATGATATTGCCGTCAAATAGTTCGTAGTCGAAAGGAATCTCTGCGCCAACAATTCTCTGTATCACTTTACCGTCGCCGACAAGGCCGTCCGGATATGTTTTAAAAGCATCATAGACGCCGTCGTTGTTTGTGTCAAAGGACAGGGTTGCGCCTTCCGGAAAAGATTCAACATAGGAATCGTTGTCAAATTGATCGTAATAAACCCTCGGTTTTACGGTGAAGATTTCTTCAAATGTTTTTTTGTATCCAACCTCGGCAAATACATAATTGCTCTCAATATCTGATTCATCGGTCAGCGCGTGCTGAGGGCCAACAAAAGGCCCCCGGTTTTTATTGTTATACCATCCCAGCAGGTAAACATCCTTATACGCCATTTTTAAATGCAGACCATACTCCCTTCTCCAGTCCTCTACCTCGCCGGGGGCTTGCGATACTGCGGGAAATCCATAAGGGGACAGCGATCTATCCAGTACAGACTGGCTGTCGCTTTCTATAATGCCGTCATAACCATTCGTATCTCTGTAATGCATCATGCCGGAAACCTCAATGTTTCCATATCGCTTGCCAAACACAACATTCCCCTCTAACGTGTCATAGCTTCCAAAACCGCTGTCCACCAGTATGCCGTCTATATCCGCCCCGTCTTTTGTAATAATGTTAATCACTGACAAAAAGGCATTTTCTCCGTACAATGCGGAACCAGGCCCGCGTATAATCTCTATTTTCTTAATATTTTTTAACGGGAAATCGTCAAAATTGCCAAAAGCGCTGCCGTCTAAGGGATTATTCACAAAGTGGCCATCAATCATTACCCGCACCCTGTTTGCACCGTCAAGACCCCGCACTGCAGGAAATATTCCGCCAAAATTCCCCGATTTTAGTATTTCATAGCCCGGCACAGTCCGCAATAATTCCGCGAAGGTACGATATCCGGAATGGTGAATCTCCTCCTCATTTAATACCGTTACTATGCCCGGCGCCTTGCTTATGCGCACCCCATGCCTGGTCGATATGGCAACTTCGGTTTCCGCCAGCAACCACCTGATCTCCTCATGGATTGCATCGGTAATTTCAACCGGTTCACTGTTTTCCTGGTATGTAAAATCTTCCGCCAAGGCAGGCATTATGGTGAAACTTGTGTAAATTGCAAAAAATGCTGCAATAATCAATCTTTTCATTTTAACGCCTGAATTTGCCAGAGAATGGTTATTAAGCATTTGTTATTAATGATAAAAAAAATTGCGCAGGAAAAATGCAAGGCACATTATCTCATCTTTATGCGCCGGGCAGGTTTTTATTCTTAACGTGAGAATTTCCGGGATTATACAAATAAGATTTTCTCAAAGCAACCCCATAAACCTTATTCGTTCATAAAAATACTTGACACACACAGATATTCATATATATTTTTTGTGCATATTGTTTATTTGCAGCATTTGTAATTTATTTGCGTCAACCTTCCCGTCTTTGTCTTTATAATGTGTATGGGGATGTACAGAAAAATAAAATGTATCTTGTCTCATACCTGTAACCATACAATTCCGTATTTTTATAAAAGAGGCTCGCATGCAATGTGGTTTCCCGCCTTCCTCTGCCTCTTTTTATTCACGAATACCCTGGCGCCATGCGCTGAGTATAAATACACTATCTATTTTTATAATCCGGAAACTAATATTAACAATTTTGCCTCACTCAAAAAGGAGTTTGATCTCTACCTTTCCAGATTTGGCGGGTATCAATTTCAACCGTTTAGTGAACGCGAAATATTTGAAAAACTTATCTCCGAAAAAAAAGACGGTATCTTCATCATTTCAAGCTGGCATTATAAACAACTAAGAGAAAATATTTCTATCGAACCAATCCTGGTTGCCGTATCCAAAAATAAATCTACATGCAGGAGAATTTTTTCAACAAGCAGGATTATTAACGACATAAGCATGTTAAGCGGCATGAACGTTGCCTCCGCCAGCAGCGAAGATTACACGAAAAACGTCCTTATTCAAATGTTCGGGGAAAACAAAGGCGCTGTCGCTTCCTCTATAAAGATACTATCTGTTCCGAAAGAAATAGACGCATTGATGTCCGTAGGTTTTGGAATGGCAGACGCCGCCGTTACTACAGATAGCAGCCTTGCAAAGCTTTCCGCAATCAACAGTAAACTGCATGACACATTAAAGCAATTATTGATCAGCAATGAAACACTGCTCCCTATTGTAGCGGTACCAAAGCCTCAGGACGAAAATCACAAAAAACTGGCAAAAATAATTAAAGATATGGAAACCGCCGTTGAAGGGAAAAACAAACTCAGTATGCTGGGGTTTGACGGATGGAAAATACTCAACGCATCGGAAAAGGAATACCTGGAAAAACAATGATTAAATACAAAAACAACCTGATAAACAACACTACGATGCTTGCCGCAATCCTGAGCAAACAAGGCAGAAATCGCACATTCCCGGCATTCTTTTTTATACTATTTTCATTTCTGTCAGGCTATACAAATACGTCATACCCGGATACCACTGAAAATGTACTCATTATAAATTCAGACATATCCATAAAAAACTATTCTCTGGCGCATACGGGATTCAAATCCGTCATTCCAAACCCGAAAGGCGAAATAAACCTTGGCAATAAATGGAAAGAGAAATCCGAAACAGAGAAAATCATTCGGGAAGCTAGTCCGGCTATCATATATTGCATAGGAATTAAGGCATATCTCTTCGCACAGGAAGTGACGAACGATGCCACTGTAATATTTTCTTCAATCATCAATTGGCGACGTCTCACCATAAAAGAAAACACCTATGGCATATCCTCCGAACTGCTTCCGAGCATGCAATTGACGATGTACCGGTACCTCTTCCCGAAAACAAACAAAATCGGTGTTCTTTATAGTAAGGAATATAATGAAGAATGGATGCAGCAGGCAAGGGAAGACGCCAAAGATATTGGAATCAGCCTTGTGGGAATACCCATAAACAAAAAGACAAACATAGCCTCTGCCCTGAAAAAACTTCTTAAAAACGTCGACGCCATTTGGCTGACTTCAGACCCGGTGGTGCTATCAAAAACAGATGCTGTCACTAATATATTCCAGCAATGCAATGCGGCAAATATTCCTGTGTTTACTTACAGCGAGGCCTTTATTGATGCGGGAGCGACTCTGGTTATTTCTGCGGACATTCCCACTACCGGCAAACAAGCCGCAAGGTTGACACTCGATCTGCTCTCCCGGCAAGAAAAGATCGAAAAAGTTAACACCCCTGCCGGTTCACACATAAGCATCAACTTAAAAAAAGTTGAAGAAAACAAATTGCTGTTAAACGCAGAAGCATTAGATTCGGTGAATCAGATTATTCAATAGAAAAGGATTTTACTGTTAATCGTAACACTATGGTTTTTTGAAAAATCCTTCCATGCGTTAACCCTATGCTTCAGCATGGGGAATAGCGGAAAGTCATGGCTAAAGCCGGTTTTTTTTACTAATATTTCCGCACTTAAGCAGAGACTCACGACCGTGCGTCTCTACTTAACGGATGTGAAACGTGTCCCCGGCATTGATCAGGAATGTGTGTTGTAATCATAAAAGTTGGTAACACTTTAGCTTTTTGAAAACACTCAATAAAATCAAGGTTTTCGGTGTTTACAAAGAGAAAGGTATATACATGATTATTAAACAATCCCCTAAATCCCCTCTTGTAGAGACGCACGGCCGTGCGTCTCTACATCAAACTCCCCTCTAAAAAGAGGGGCC
>MHYI01000254.1:0-3754 GCA_001828295.1 Planctomycetes bacterium RBG_16_41_13
GAAGTCCAATGGAGGTTTTCTATGAAGGATAAAAAGTTTGATTGCGTCGAGATGAAACGTCGCCTACAGAAGAGTGCGGAGGATAAACTATCTACGTTGCCAGAGAAGGAACAACTTGCGTTACTCCATAAAAAGTTTGGTAACTTGATAAAATCAAAGGCAAAAGGTCGAACTTAACATAATTTTCCGTATCCTACACTTTCCGTAAAAAACCGAAGGGACGTTCCGAGTTATCAGAACGCCCCTTCCTTATCCCCCGTATAGAGTTTCAGAGTTTTGAGTTATGAGTTTCGAGTCCAAGCATCCCCCGTCGCTCGCCACTCTTTACTCTCAACTTTCCACTCTCAACTCCTTTACGCTATTATCCTTCTATCTATCGACGAGTGGCGAGAACTCATCACTCTCCACTCCCCACTCTCAACTCGTTCTATCCTACTATCCTTATCAAGTCCTGCAACATATTGTCCGCTGTCGTGATGACCCGCGTATTCGCCTGGAACGCCCGCTGCGCTATGATGAGCGACGTGAACTCTCTCGAGAAATCCACATTACTCGCCTCCAGCGCCCCGCTCCGAACTCCTCCTATGCCCAGCTCCCCAGGGTTGCCTATTATCGGCTGCCCTGAGTTCGCAGACGTCAGGAAGTTATTCGCATCCAGACCCTGCAAGCCCTCTGGGTTCGCAAACCGAGCAAGCATTATCTGTGCTATCGAGCGCGTTACTCCGTTCGAGAAAATCCCAGTTACCAAGCCATCCACCCCAATCGAGTAGTCCATCAACGTCCCCATTGGGAAGCCGTCCTGCTCTCTCAAAAAGACCTGAGAGCTCTGGGAGGCAAAGCCCGTTACATTCGACAGGTCGGGTCTGAACTGTAGCGGTGTGGATGCCCCCTGATTTAACAGATTGAACGTTACATTGGCGTTATTGTTCTGCGACAGGAACTGTCCATCTATCCCAAATGTAATCTGTCCAGTGCCTGTAACCCTATCCAAGCCGAGTATGGTCGTCCCGCTGACGAGCTGGTTATCATCTCCCTCTGCGAAGAAGCGGAATACGTTTCCCGGCTCGCCTGTAGCGGAGTCGGTGCCGCCTTTCGTCTCGAGGACGATGGTCAACTCGACCAAGTGGGCGTTACCTATAGAATCATAGACGGTCAGGTTCGTGATGGTGCTCTCGCCTGCGGAACTCTGCCGTGTGTAGAATGGCGAGATTGAGAGGCCATCTGATGTAACGATAGACACGTCTGTTATATCGCTTGCGGTGCCGACATTGCCTGCGATTCTCAATCTGCCCGCATCAGATGGGAAGCCGCCGATAGAAACGCGAGGCGGTTCGTGGACCGAGAACTCGTCGCCTATATCCGGCTGGCCTAAGGTAGATGAGAGGGCATTAAATGTAATCGTGTCGGTGCCGACGGCGGTTATCTGGCTGATTTGCCCTGAGCCGATACCTGTATTCCAGCGGACGATATCGCCCACCTGGACGCCTTCAGCGGTGAAGTCCCTACCCGTTTGAGTAACACTGGTATAGGGAGGGCCGCCTGCGTAGGATGTGGCGACACCGGTAACGCCGGGTGTATTCGGGTTATTATCATCATCTCGCGTGGCGGAGATGAGGAGTTCCGTAGAGCCCGTATTTATACCCAGCGACCTCTGGAGGAACTGGGTGAACTCGCCTAAAGTGGTGCCGTAGCCGTCATCACCGGCAATAGGTGTAGTGCCGACGCGGAAGACCTTTGGTGGAAGGGCTCTGCCGCCTTTTTTGGCACTTACTAAGATGGTGTCCCCTGTATCAATACCGAGGTCTATATCGGGACCTGCGGTATCGGGCTGCCTGAAGATGTCGGTGAGCAGTGTGCCTGATACTGCGGCGGGACCGCCGGAGCCATCGAGAAGGACGCTGGATTCGATGACTGTGCCTTCGAGGGCTTGAGCGCCTGCGCCGTTGAGGTTGCCGTTGAAATTCGCAACGGTTGTAGCCACTGCAATCTGCACCTGCCCGATGGGTATATTGACACCCTGCAGGGTTGAGCCGGATGCGATGGTAAATGTCGTCAGGTCTGCATTTATACCCTGAACGATATAACCATTAGACGGATTGACGAGCACATTCTGCGAGCTAATCCCAAACGACCCATCCCGCGAGAACACCCGTCCCCCACTCCCGTCCGTCAAGATGAAGAACCCATCTCCATCTATACCAAGGTCACTTGCAACGCCTGTTGTCTCCAACTCACCCTGTGTGAAGTTACGCGTTGTTTCTGCCGTTCCTACACCTAAGCCAATCTGCAGTGGATTTATACCACCGAGATTGCCCTGCGGTGAACTACCGAAACTCAAGGTCTGATTCAGCACGGTATGGAAATTAACCCTTGCTGCCTTGAAACCAGTAGTAGTGGAGTTGGCTAAGTTGTCACCTATCACGTCTATCTTAAACTGCTGTGATCGCAGTCCAGATATCGCTGAATTCATTGCTCTTATGAGAGCCATATAGTCACTCCTTTCCCGGTTTTTGTTATATTCTTTATAACCGTTTATAAACTAAAATAGGGAGACCTCTCTGACGCCTGCTAAAGGCATCGTAACTTGGTCACCTATCACTAACCTGACATTACTACCATCCATCAGCACCCTTGTAACTAAACCACGCACCTCTATACCAGTGTCGCTAATGCCACGAACTATTCTACCTATTAAGCTACTGCCTGCATTTAGCTGCAAGAATGAGGTGAGAGAACGCATACTATCTGCCGTAGCGGCGCTCGTCTCCAGATTCTGCATAGCAACTAACTGGTCGAGAAACTGGGCGTTATCGACAGGGTCGAGCGGACTCTGGCTCGACAGTTCTGCTGTCAATAACTGTATAAACTGCTCCCTTGTGATACGTGCCCTATCAGAGGATGTAGTAATGGCACCTAACCCAGAACTACTTCCAATTGCATTAACCATCATAAGCTCCTTTCTACGCAAATACGTCTATAAGTTGTAGAGACGAAGGCGCTCTCCGCATATCCATCTCTGGCTCATCATCCTTAGCAGTAGATTCTCCATAAGCAGGCATATTTGATTGGTCGGAATCAGAACTCCTATTGGAACCATTTCCTGTATCCTCAAATCCCTGTTGGACGGAGACACTGAAGTCACCAACCTTTATACCTTGATTCTCAAGAGAATCCTTTAATGTGCTCAGATGAGATAGTATTAACTCCTTAGCAGAGATATTATCTGTCTGAAGATTAGCTGTAAGAACTTTATCCCTTACAACTAAATCAACCTTTAAGCTACCGAGCTGAGGAGGATTAAGAACTATCTTCATCCTTGCCTGCCCCTTTATCTGGGTCAGACGAGCCGCCTTCACAATGCGGTCTATAAACTCAACACGTTCCTGAGTTTGTGCACCTTCTACTCCATTCGCCTTTACAACTGTTTCCTTAACGTTACTACCATTCACATTAGCAGTAACAGTGTCTATCCTTTGGACTGTTTGTGCCAGATTGTTACCAGCTGGTGTATTAACTTGGAGATTAACCTGTGCCGTAACATTCTGGCCATTAGATGTCATAGTGGCAAAGGGCGTGTTAGAACCCATCTGTTGCCCAGATGTAGATACATCCATATTGGGAACCACATTGGGTACCAGATTTGTGGCATTGGGTTTTATGTTCTGCTCCACTGGAGCTTTTGAAATTTTAGACCAGATATTCTCAACACCAAGAGAAACCTGCGTCCCAACTTCTTTATTCTGTGCTACTAAAC
>MHYI01000254.1:3768-5623 GCA_001828295.1 Planctomycetes bacterium RBG_16_41_13
TCTGGACTTGCAACCGTAGGTCCATAGACATCGACCTCTACCTTTCTTACGTTAAGCCCCTGCATCATATTAGACAGGTTAGGTTTACCATCGTGAGATGTGTTAGTATTAGTTTCCTCCGAAAACTCTATCGGAAGAGGCATACGCACATTAGCCGTATCAGCTATATATGGTTTTGCCACATTTTGCATATCCGGTTTTTGAGTATCCGGTTTTACAATAGTGGTAGCTATATCAACTGGAACATCTTTAGTTGATATCGGCTGAGATGGCACCTTAAGACCCTCTACTTTTAGCTCTATCTCTGGAGGTGCAGTATAGGGCTTAATAACCTCTGCTGGTTTATCTACACTAACTTTAACCTCTGTTGAACCCGCATTTTGTAGCTTTACGGGTGGGGTTTTGGAATCTGCCACTTTCTGCCCTTTGTAGTTAACATCAGGATGATATTGTGGAATCTGCATATCACCCGTATGCTCTACAGGTTTAGGCAACACCGGATTATCCTTAATAGATGGGTTCTGTTGTTCCACAGGTGTAACCATATTTGGCACACTCTCGTACTGTTGCGTATCAACTTGCTGGACAGTAACTTCCGGAACAACTACTACAGCAGGTTTCTGAACTACAGCATCAAATACAATAGGAGGTATCTCTTCTACATTCTCAACTTGCTTAGATGTAGTTTCAGAGTTATCTTCTTCTACCTTTGTATCAGATGACTGATTGTTCTTTATCTGGAGCCGTGTTTTAGAAACGTTGTCATCTACTATTCTTGGCTCCGTATCCTCTACTGCTACCTCTTCAGATGGTTCACTTACTTCTTGTTCTGAAGAACTTACCGGTTGTTTGCCCGTATTTGACGTTTCTGTATACTGTTCTTCCATCTCCGCATTTTGCTCTGGCTCGGAAATCCTTGGTTCTATGTTATTAGCCCCGTCCTCCAATGGAGCGGTAGGCAACATAGAGATTAGATTGTCCAGCAGAGTTGCAAAAGCAGGAGAACCTGTAACTATAGGTAGGGTTTTACCCGGAGACGTTATAGCTGGATTATTTACAACATTTCCAGCACCTAATCCCTGAATGAGTTTAGCTTCTACCAATTTCACTCACCCCCTTTCACTGAGTAAGTTGCCTCTAAACAGCCCAGTGAAATCGGCTTGAAGCCACTCCACCGGGTCCCTACCATCCCTGGCTGGGAACACATCCTGTTCCATCAGGATAACCAGTTTGCTTTCGCAAACTACTACGTTCCCCTCTCGTAGGGACCCCTCTACCGGAAAATATTTACCCCGTTAGAAATACCTCATATCACTAATACTTTACTCAAACTCCTAATACCTCCCCCTTTGTAAGATTTCTAACGGGGTTTACTTATTTTTACCTATACCGCTCTCGCCGAGTATATTGTCAATCCTGCTCACCCCATTCTCTACTTTAGTGAACTGGGAATTCTGGCTAAGTATCCTTATAATTTCTGCCGCCTTTGACGGCTTTATTGCACGAATGTAACCTGCAATTGTCTTGTCATCCCATACCTTTAGTATATTTACGACATCTGCCACTTCCATTTTCTCCATAATAGCTATATTCGATTGGAAGTTCCTCTCCTGCTCTGCCTTTGCTGTTTCAGGAATAAGCATCTCTGGTGAACTAAACCTCTTCTCCTTTTCCTGTAGCGATTTCTCTCTAATCTCTAAATCTGCCTTCCATAAGGCGAGGACACTCTCCGTCTTTGATAGCTCGCTCTCCCTCTTTTTGAGCATATTTTCTTTATCGGGCTGTGCGGATTCCTCTTTTGCCTTTACCTGTGCCTCTTTATCTGGTAAAGAGACGGTCTTCTTATCTGTAGAAT
>MHYI01000255.1:0-1078 GCA_001828295.1 Planctomycetes bacterium RBG_16_41_13
TTTTTCATGATAAATAATTTCACTTCCGACAATTTTTGTCTTTAAGCCATTCATGATTTCTTCTGGTCTTAAAAGGTATGGGGCTTCTGTTTTCATTTAAGAGGAGGCTTTACAGGTTTTTTATACAAAATTATTATAGAAGAGTATTAATGAAACGCGGTCAATATCTGATACGCTTTCACTATATGTCAAAATTTATTTTGAAAGTCAATAGTATAAATAGAAAAAACTAAATTGTTACGAAAAAACAATTGTACGTTGTTTTTAGAGCAGATTTTCCTTACTTTATTTGGTTAAGCCTTTCGCCTTTGTCAGAAGCATTTTTTGAGGAAATGAAAACTCTGCCATACTGACAGTTGCGATAGATGGCGGTTTTTTTATTCTGTCACTATGGCATATTCAATGGGTATAACTACATTGTTCCGCAAGGTGTAAAACTTAATATTTGTGCTGGTTAAGGCATATTATTAATAACAATTTGGTTGAGGCATGTATTTTGCTACTTACTGAAGGGTTAGTAAGTTTTACGATAGTATCATGAACGTAGTATAATCTCTATCCGGAATTTTGAAAGGAGGTACTTGATGGCGAAGCAATTGGCCTTTAGTGAAGAGGCAAGAGCCGCTATTGCCAGAGGGGTGTCAAAACTCGCAAGGGCAGTTAAGGTGACTTTGGGGCCAAGGGGCAGAAATGCTCTGTTGGATAAGGGGTACGGGAGTCCAACCGTGACTAAAGATGGAGTAACGGTGGCAGATGAGACGGAGCTGATAGACCCTTATGAAAATACAGGCGCCCGGTTGGTGAGGGAAGCCGCTTCAAAGACAAGCGATGTAGCCGGGGATGGCACCACCACTGCCACGGTTCTCGCTGAAGCAATATTTTTGGAAGGACTAAAGTGCGTAACGTCCGGTGCAGACCCAATGGCGCTCAACAGGGGGATGCGCAAGGCCCAGGAAAAGGTGGTGGGCAGATTAAAAGATATGAGCAAAAAGGTTCAGAACCAAAAGGATATTGCGAATATCGGTTCCATTGCGGCAAATAACGATAAAGAAATCGGTAAAATGATTGCAGATGCAAT
>MHYI01000255.1:1203-3238 GCA_001828295.1 Planctomycetes bacterium RBG_16_41_13
AGGATACTATGGAGGTGGAATTAAAGGATCCCTATATTCTGGTGTTTGAGGATAAGGTATCGACGATTAAGGGCCTTGTGCCGCTGCTGGAAAAATTGGCGAAAACGGGAGTTCCTCTTTTAATTATAGCGGAAGATGTTGAAGGGGAGGCATTGGCAACCCTGGTTGTTAATAAACTTCGCGGCACGATAAGTTGTGCGGCAGTAAAAGCGCCCGGTTATGGAGACCGCAGGAAGGCCATGTTGGATGATATTGCAACACTTACAGGCGGGAAGGCCATATTTAAAGATCTTGGAATTCAGTTGGAAAATATTGATATTCGCGATTTGGGACGCGCTAAAAAAGTCACTATCGACAGTGATAACACTACGATTGTGCAGGGCGCTGGCAGCTCTGACGCCATATCCGGCAGGATCAATCAGATACGAAACGAGATCGAAACAACAACCTCGGATTATGACAGGGAGAAGCTGCAGGAACGTTTGGCGAAGCTTGCGGGTGGCATTGCTCAGATTTTGGTGGGCGCCGCTACGGAAAGTGAGATGAAAGAAAAGAAGGCAAGGGTTGAAGATGCGTTGCATGCTACCCGGGCTGCTGTTGAAGAAGGTATTTTACCAGGCGGCGGCGTCGCGTTCCTCAATACCATAGAAGTTCTGGAAAAGCTTAAATTGGACGGTGATGAGGCCATGGGCGTTGATGTTGTAAAAAGGGCTCTTTCCGCTCCGGCAAAACAAATATTTAAAAATGCCGGGCTTGAGGGGTCTGTTATTGTAAAGAAAATACTAGATGCCCGTGATTGTATGTATGGATATGATGCAGACAAGGGAGATTATTGCAATATGATAGAGGCTGGCGTTATTGACCCTACGAAGGTGACAAGGAGCGCTCTTCAGAATGCCATAAGCATTGCCGGAATATTATTGACCACCGAATGCATTATTACCGATATCCCGAAGAAAGAAGGCGAAGGCATGCCAGGGGGTATGCCTGGCGGAATGGGCGGTATGGGTGGCATGGGCGGTATGGGCGGCATGGGGATGATGTAGCCGTCAGGTTCGTTAAAAAGAGTATATAAAAGTTTTAGGGAAAAAGATTTTTACAATTAATTTATCGTTAAGGAGGTAAATAAAAGACTATGGCAAACATTAAACCGTTAGATGACAGGGTAGTTGTTCAGCCTATGGAGGCTGAGGAAAAAACAAAGGGTGGTATCGTTTTACCTGAGACGGCAAAAGAAAAACCAATAAAAGGAAAAATAATAGCCGTTGGCGAAGGAAAATTACTGGAAAATGGCAAAAGAGCAGATTTATTGGTAAAAGTGGGCGATCTGGTTTTATACGGAAAATACGCAGGAACAGAGGTTACGGTTGACGGCAAAGAATATTTGATTATGAGAGAAAGCGACATTTTGGCGAAAGTTAACTAAACTTGAGCAATGGCAAATAACTAAATTGTAATTTCTTGGAGGTTATAACATGGCAGCAAAGCAGTTGATTTATGATGAAATTGCCAGGGGGTCGCTTCAAAAGGGGATAAGACAATTAGCAGACGCCGTCCGGGTAACTATGGGGCCTACCGGAAGGAATGTGATACTGGAAAAGAGTTTTGGCGCTCCCTCTGTCACAAAGGATGGTGTAACTGTCGCAAAAGAGGTTGAATTAAAAAATCCCTTTGAAAATATGGGCGCTAAAATGGTGTGTGAAGTGGCGTCAAAAACCAGTGATATTGCAGGCGATGGCACCACTACTGCAACCATTCTGGCAGAGGCGATTTTCAATGAGGGGATGAAGTATGTCACGGCAGGCGCTAACCCTATGGCGCTCAAAAGGGGTATTGACAAGGCGGTGGACATTGTGGTCGCAGAACTGAAACAGTTAAGCATCCCCATAAAAGGACGCGCAGAGATTGCCCAAGTGGGTACAATTTCCGCAAACAATGACGCTTCTATTGGGAATCTTCTGGCGGACGCGATGGATAAGGTAGGGAAAGACGGCGTGATTACGGTTGAAGAAGCGAAGGGAATTGAGACTACTTT
>MHYI01000255.1:3252-5647 GCA_001828295.1 Planctomycetes bacterium RBG_16_41_13
GTATGCAGTTTGATAAGGGGTACCTTTCTCCTTATTTCATAACGGATGCTCAAAATATGGAAGTGGTACTCGAAAATGCATATGTATTGATTCACGAAAAGAAAATATCCAGCATGAGAGATCTCCTGCCCTTGCTGGAAAAGATTGCCGGCAGCGGAAAACCATTTTTGATAATTTCCGAGGATGTTGAAGGTGAAGCGCTGGCAACTCTCGTTGTGAATAAGCTGCGCGGCGTATTAAGCTGCGCGGCGGTTAAGGCGCCAGGGTTTGGCGACCGCAGAAAGGCTATGCTGGAAGATATCGCAATATTGACGAACGGAAAGGCAATTACCGAAGATTTGGGATTAAAGCTGGAGAATATCGGGATAGAAGATCTTGGAGTGGCAAAGAGGATTACCATAAATAAAGATAACACGACAATAATCGAAGGTGCGGCTACGAAAGAAAACATTCAGGCCAGGATCCGGCAAATCAAAAATCAGATTGAACAGACAACGTCAAACTATGATAAAGAAAAACTCAGCGAGAGGCTTGCGAAGCTGGCTGGCGGGGTTGCGGTAATACATGTTGGGGCGGCAACCGAGGTCGAGATGAATGAGAAAAAGGCGCGCGTGGAAGATGCTTTACATGCAACCAGGGCTGCTGTTGAGGAAGGTATTGTGCCGGGGGGAGGCGTTGCTTTCATACGTACGATACCTGCGCTGAAAGAGGCAAGCAAAAATGCTGACGGCGATGAGAAGATCGGTATGGATTTAATTGCAAAAGTGCTGGAAGCTCCCTTGCGGCAAATTGCGAATAATACCGGCGCGGACGGTTCGGTTGTTTTTGAGGAAATGAAGGGACTTTCCGCAAATATGGGCTATAATGCCAATACTGGCGAGTATGTTGATATGTTCGTGGCGGGTATTGTTGATCCTGCGAAAGTATCGAGAGTTGCATTGCAAAATTCGGCAAGTGTCGCCGGTTTATTGCTGACAACTGAGACTATGCTGACAGAATATAAAGAGGATGAGGATGAAAAAATTATAAATGGCAGCATTCATTAAAATAATTTCTCAACTACGACGCATTATTAAAGTGAAAAGGCTGCTACATGTAGCCTTTTTGCTTTTGTACACACCATCACACTGTCATAAAAATCAGATATCCCTTCGCAGGTGATTTAAAATGACCATGTCAAAACAGGAAAAACTATTAGGAACACAAGGAAATAGTGGTGACGTTCTGTAGCGGCAATTCATTAAATTGCCGCTACAGGGCTTAATACCCTGTGATTGCAAAAACCCTTCAAAAGGTGGACAATGTTTTAAGGCCGTACTGACGGCAGAATGGGTGTTTTAAAACTTCCTTGATTTTATTCTGTTCTATGCACTATAATTTTTTTGGCGCTTTTTAAATAATTAGAGATAAAATTCGAAAAATAAAATACTTATGGGACGAGATTACTATCAAATATTGGGAGTAAGCAGGAACGCGGGCAGCGATGAAATAAAAAAAGCGTATCGACAACTGGCGATGAAATATCACCCTGATAGAAATCCCGGCAATAAAGAATCTGAGCAAATGTTTAAAGAAGCGGCGGAAGCGTATGGTGTGTTAAGTGACGCCGAAAAGAAGAAATTATATGATCAATACGGAGAAGAAGGCCTGAAGGGTGCAGGCACTCGTGGCTACAGCTCCTACGAGGATATCTTTGATGCATTTGGAGATATATTTGGTGGCGGAAGTATTTTCGATGAATTTTTTGGCAGGGGAAGAGGCGGTGGAGAAGCCGGGAAAAGAGGGGCAAGTTTAAAATGTGATATCGAGATGGGGTTTAAAGAAGTTGCTACCGGCGTAGAAAAAAAGATCGAACTTATGCGTAGGGAAATATGCGATGTTTGCCGTGGTACTGGCGCTAAGGAAGGTACTGCTCCGGTCACGTGTCCTTACTGCGGAGGCAGGGGACAGGTGCAACAATCGCAAGGGTTCTTCACATTGCGCACTACATGTCCTAAATGCCGTGGCAATGGCAAAATTATTGAATCGCCATGCAGAAAATGCGGCGGAACAAAACGATATCCAAGGAGGGCGACAATATCAGTCCAGATTCCGGCAGGGGTCGAAGATGGCACAAGACTGAGGCTGATGGGACAGGGCGAACCTGGCGAGAATGGAGCACCTTCTGGTGATTTGTATTGTGATGTCCACATCACTCCTCATCCAATCTTTCAGAGGCATGGAAATGATGTATTGTGTGAAGTCCCCATTAGTTTTGCACAGGCGGCATTAGGCTGCAAAATTGATGTCCCTACATTATCGGGCAATATCATTCAGGTGAAAGTGCCTAAGGGCATACAAAATAACGAGATTATCCCTATTAAAGGTGAAGGGTTTCCTAATATACACAGGCATG
>MHYI01000256.1:0-213 GCA_001828295.1 Planctomycetes bacterium RBG_16_41_13
TAAATAATATTGACATTTTTTCCCCTGCAAACTTAGGTTTTTAATGATACTCCAGATTAAATAAGTTCACGATGTTATGATAGCAACCAATTAATATTAAATTCTTGAATTACTGATATACGGTTAATGGTTGAATGGCTAAAACAGAAAGGAAATAATCTATACAGTTCCATTCTTCCGTTTTTGTCATAAAGGCGCTCCGATTATAGTGCG
>MHYI01000256.1:349-3747 GCA_001828295.1 Planctomycetes bacterium RBG_16_41_13
ATTCGAGGGACAATCGGAACATTACTTTCTTCCGCCAGACGGGAGAAATTTTCAAAAATACAACGGTTTGAGCGGCCTGTATAATTAAGGCTGGAAGCATCATCGGCTAATTTGAGATCAAAGTAAATAATATCCAGGAAAGGAAGCGCCTGTTCTTGAAAATGCCGATAACTAAAATAACCACAAGTTTCTATGGCTGTGTGGATGCCTTCTTTTTTCAATGCTTGCAAGAAGCGTCCAATAAATTCCATTTGAAAGGTGGGTTCTCCGCCAGAAAGGGTCACTCCGCCGCCCGATGATGTATAGAAAGGGTTGTCAATACAGACCTCGTAAAGAAGTTCTTCAACCGTAACCCATCGGCCTACAGGTTCCAATGCCTTTGCAGGACATACTGGAAAACAACGTTCGCAGCGGGTACAAGACGTATTAATGGCATGAATCGGGCTTGTATTCATGAGACATTTTGCCTGGCATACCGGGATACAAGGATTCCCGCAATCTGGTGAAGTGCATACCGCTTCGTTGAACGAGAATCCGGGTTTTGGGTTAATCCCCTCCGGGTTTTGGCACCACACGCAGGACATCGGACATCCTTTAAAAAACACTGTGGTTCTTATTCCTGGCCCATCTTCGCTACAATCCCGCTTGACGTCAAAGATTAAGGCTTTTTCCTTCAAACAAATATTCCTTTTAATTGCATTTCGAATAAAAACGAAGATTTTACTCCCGGATTATTTTGAAGGTTGTAAAATTGATTTTAAATTTGCCGCAATTGATCCGAATTTGAAGATATGTCCAACATTTCCTTTTATATGCACAAGATTTCCTAATAACATATTTACAAGATCCATATCCGGTTTACCGACCAAGCCCATGATAGTTTGCACATCTTTGAAATAGATTACAACGTCAACTTTGTTTGGGTCGTTTTCGATAGCATTTGCCGCTTCTTCTGTTAATACTTCTGTGGAAACAATGGCGTCAGGGTTAGGAATTCTACTGCCAAAAATACTATGTTTAAAAAGTCTCTCTGGTTCCGGGCAGAATTTTAACATGACGTTCATGTTATCCTCGGGTTTGTCGGTACGGAAGAGAAATTTACCCTGGTAATATCGTCGGCCACCCTTCACGGTGGGGTCTACTATTTCAAAATTATCTGTAAAATAATTCAGGTTTTTTTTTGGCTTCCATCCAAAATAACTTAAAAAAGAACTTACAAAGCCAACCCCCCCAAATACCCTTAATAATAAAGCCATTGCTTCGGCGGTAAAAGTTCCTCCGATTTTGTCAAGTTGCCTGGTTATGTATTTATTTTTGGTTCCAAGATTTATACCGTTGATTATTTCCTTGCTAAATGTTGGAAATGCTGCATGCATAGTATATCTCCTTAAATAAATTTAAATTGCGGTCCAACCATGTTGTTCTGCGCCATTTTCAAGTGAAAAATTGGAACGATCGATAATTTCCTGACGCATTTCTGAATTGAGTGTTACGAAATATGCAGAATATCCAGCGACCCTGATCATGAGATCTTTATATGGTTCCAAAGCATTACGTTCCTCGTCGCTTGCATTTGGCTTATATGCTACGATTGCGGCATTGTGAGCGGCTTTCAGATCGTCAATGGATGATATGCAGAGTTGAACGAGTACCCCATCATTGTCCATGAACGTTTTTAAATATCGGGCAAATTGCTCTGTGTCTCCCGCAAAGTATGGTTTACCCCTGGTGGTTAAACTAAGGTTATATGTGTAACCATTCTGCACGGTATTTGCATCTACGGATGTTACAGACAAGATGTGATCAAAAATCGTAACTTTATCACCATTCCTTTTTACTATACCAGAACAAGGAGTTATTCCACTCGCAAATGGAAGCCCGTTCTTACGTCCATTGGGTGTTGCTTTGGTGAGCATCCCAAAACCCGCGTGATTAGTCATACTCCAATAGCCAACAAGGTAGCGTCCACCACGGTGATTTCTGTACTTGTAAAAGGTTTCTTGAATTATCTCTGTTAGCAATTTTGTATATTTAATCGCTAGTTCATTATTATATTTACCACCAGGTGTTTGATCTACACCGGCGCCATATTTGGGCGCAAGTTTAATTTCTTTCATAATCGTTTTTAAACGGTCTTCGGTTAAAGATGAATTTCGAAGGTCTTTTGTGTCAAAATTAGCGTCCATTGCAGCAAGGAGTTCTGCCGGAGACATGCGTCCTTCAAATACCAGAGAGTCAATTACACAAAAAGAATCTATGACATCCGCCAGCCCTATGATAGCCACCCCTGATGAGTTGTATTTAGCGCCGCCCGAAGACACATCTCTGAAATTCGCACCTTGTGTTCCAGGTGTGTTCGTAGGTCCCACAAACAAACCCGACAAAAATGGTGAGGGGCGAACCTTTGCTACCGCACGTCCAAAATAATTATTGCTTTGTACTGCGTGACGAGCAAGGTCGTCCAATTGAACACGAAAAGCATCAATGAATTCTTTCATGGACTTCATTTTTATAAGCGGTGGTGTAGTATATTCAGGACTACCAGTAGATAGGTTTGGCGCATCCTCATCAATACCCGTACCACGGTGTTTGCCTCCATACAAAGCCAGTTCCAGCGCCGCTGGTAAAACAAAGAGGGTGGAACCTGTATTCCCATAGTGTTTTCCCGATGAATTCTGTTCTATGCAACCAATAGACGCATAATCATGGGCATCAGTTAATGCCTCTGCAGGATTCACCCCCTCATGCTGTTTATAATAATTTGCCATCGCCTGAATGACTGGCACATCGCCATGGATTGCAGGTGTTGCTCTGGTTAACAAATTAACCTGTGCAATTCTCAGGAGATAAGGATCGTAGCTTCCTGTCGGGAGCAAATTTCCCCGCGCATCAAGGTTATGTATTTCTTTGTGGTAGCGAGCATGTACATTGGGGTCGCGGATTGATAAAAGTTCCGTGGCCTTAAGAATAATATATGTCATATCATTTACAGCATCAACGTATTTGCCGTTTTCACGTCGAGTACCACCAACGGTTAAAGCCTGATTTGAGCCACTGCCAGCAAAAAGGGCTTCAGCGCCTTCCGTAGAAAGTGGTACATGATCGCTGCAATGCAGGAAAAAATGGCATGTAAGTTCCACTGCCCTGCGTATATAATCTGCCTTGTCCTGAGTCGTAGAAAGCTTTTCCCAATCCTTCAGATAATATGAATTTAATAATTGGTCCAACCTGCCAATTGAAAAACCAAAGTTCGTATTTTCCTGCAAAAGCAAGTGATAGCATATCCAAATAGATGATAACGCTTCCTGCAATGTTTCTGCCGGTTGTGCAGGAACCTTTTTACAAATTCTTTCTAATTCTCTATTGCCAGCCTTCGCAGCAGCTTCGGCCAAATGCGT
>MHYI01000256.1:3781-5013 GCA_001828295.1 Planctomycetes bacterium RBG_16_41_13
CATATTATTTCTTCCTGTGTTTTCGCAGTTCCTGAGTCAATGTCTTGCTGCATCTGTGCGATTAAGCCATTCAGGCCAAATTTGAGAAGTCGTTCAAAATCAGGAACTGTGTGAGAAACACATGTTGCTTTATCAGAAAGATAAAAAGCAATCCTTTCTAAAAGTTCCTGGCACTTTGGAGTTTCACCAGCCTTTTTTTGTACTGGTGGGTCAATGGATGGTTGGCCATTTGCTAATCGGCCGCCATTAACCCGGTCTCTCCCATCATTTTTGTAGTCTTCGGTATTGTAATCGCCGTATCGTGCAACCTCCTGAACAACCCTGCGTTCAAGCCAGTAAGGAAAAATCTCACGATTGAGACGTTCTGCCACTTCGCGGCTAATTTTAAAAGGGTTCGTCGTCCGTTTTTCTACAGTTTTTAACTCAGGCCATATGCAGTATCCGATAGTATCTACATAAACTACCGCTCCAACAAAGCTGGTAGTGGTTTGCCCCGGGAGTAAATCTGTATCCATTACTTTAGCTGTTTTATGAGAGAATATATACTTCAACGCCTCTGCACGGCGGGTATACGGGTGCATACGCTCTGATTCAGTTTTCATCATGTATTCTGTTAAAAGTCCAGGGAGTTCATCACAGATTTCAGGTATATTGTTTGGATCAAAAAGTTTCTTCCGCCATTCTTTTACTACAGGAAATTGATCAAGGGTTACGTCACATAAAGCAAGATCTTGTAACGTTTTAATTTTTTCTGGAGTTTCATGAGGAATGGGAAAGACACCGCCTGTCATTGTTGGTGTTTTTACATTATTTGATGCTGTATTGTTAAGATTTATGTGGATACCGCCTGATTTTGGATTCTGGTTTGCCATGTGCGTCTCCTTCCTTTCGATGACAAAGTGGTCTTTAAACAACGTGCTTTTGGATTTTAAGGGAAGTGTATCACGGTTCTAACTGGTTGCCTTTTGTTTTGAGCCAAATTCCCATCACAAGCGCTGAAATAAACGCATAAATCATTATTCCCAACCATCCACGGGAAAATGGTGGATTCCAAAATGAATATCCCTTCTTCGCAATAAAGTCACTGTACGTGCCTATTTTCCACCAGATTCCCCAACGTATTAAAAAGGGCAGCACAGTCAAAAAGCTCCCCGCTACAATACCGATAGTGACCCTTTTATCTAAATCTTTTCTGTACCAGTGGTGAGCTAAAATAAACCCCACATTGCCAA
>MHYI01000256.1:5034-5261 GCA_001828295.1 Planctomycetes bacterium RBG_16_41_13
AAAATACATAAAAGCCGGCAACCCATGGGCGGTTATACGGATTTTCTACCCAGCCAGTATTATACATAACTTCCCAGGCCGGCCATCCAACCAAAAGAAACATACCAGCAGGTGCGAAACAGCATGACATGAAGAAATTCAGCGGCCCTAATAATTTATTAGTGAATTTTCTTGGTTCCTTTTTTAAGTAGCTTTTGGCAAGCATCGCATAAATTTGTCCAATGACA
>MHYI01000256.1:5400-5542 GCA_001828295.1 Planctomycetes bacterium RBG_16_41_13
AGCATTGTCCGGTTAGGAAATTGCGTAATTAGCCAATAATAAATAATATGATTGCTTTGGCATAGTCACTCCAGGATAGCATCTTCCCTTTTGCTCCCCAAGTATTCACTCATTCTGGGAGTAACTCCCTTTATAATCAAAT
>MHYI01000257.1:0-2475 GCA_001828295.1 Planctomycetes bacterium RBG_16_41_13
ATCGAAACAAACAAAGACATTATCGGCGTAAAAAAGAAAAATATCCTTTACGATATTTCACAATGTTTTCTCGGCTGTGCATTGATGCTTCTTGCATTCTATTTTATCTTATAGTTTGTAACACTTTAGCTTTTTGAAAACTCATGTAGTGCGACGAACCTCGTCGCACTACATATGACAATTTCCCGTTCCCGTTTCAAAAGACCTCGGCAGGTTCAGGTTTGTAACCTGAACCCATAGTTTATTTTGCGAATAGCGCTCTATGTATCTAAAATGGCTAAATCCTCCCCTACTAGCAGTCAGGAACAATATAAAACGTGGGGGGTTCAGGTTGCAAACCTGAACCCGCCTGGAGTTTTTCAAAAAACTAAAGTGTTACTATAGTTTGGAGTAATAAAAACACATGAATGGAACCTTATTGTTTGCATCCAATAGATTAGATAAATATGAACATATAATTTGCTTCTTAAAACAGCATGGTTTTGTAAATATAATAACGGCGTCAAATGGAGAAGATGCCTTAAAACATCTCAATACCCAACCCCCTGATTTTGTATTTTTAGATACAGACCTGCCCATTTTGGATGGTTTTCAACTATGTAAACTAATGAAGTCATCTCTTTTGGCAAATTGCAATAACGTCCCCGTAATTTTAGTCACTGATTCACAGAAAAATTGTATGGTATCCCTGTTAGCCAATTGTGTTGGCGCATATCTTTCCATTCATCCGTCGTTTGCATTGGAAGATTTATTATATCTGCTACAAAACAAGTCGGAATCAACCCCCACAAATATTACCGTAAACAGGATAAAGGTCTTAATTGCCTGCAGTGATCAATCTTTCACACAAATGTTGAAAAAGTATCTTCTCGGGGAAAGCTATGATGTGATTATTGCCGTAAATGGTCAGGACGCCCTTCATCAATTGGAGAATGAAAAACTATCCATCATGTTTTTGTATGATCATTTGCCGGAATCAGACGTCTCTGAAATAATCAGAAAATCAAAAGAGAGCGTCCCTGAAATATTTATAACAATTATTGTCCCACAAGGTTCAGAGCGAAGGGCAATTGAACTGATGAAAGCGGGGGCAAATGACTATATCATAAAACCGGCGGATGAAAAAACCATTCCGGCGACCTTTGCAGATACCTTAATAAAATACCATTTAAACCTTTGCAATCATCGTCTGGATGTAGAAGAATTAAAATTACATTCCCTGATAGATGGCATAGTTGACGGCATTGTTTTCATGGATATGCATGGGAAGATAAACACGGTAAATAAGGCCGCAAATGCAATCCTTAGCCAGTTGGACATGGTGAGAGACAGCGATGGGTCAATAATGAGAATAAATACTATTGATATCAAAGATATTTACCGTGAATTGTTTGAAAAAAAACAACTCTCTGTATCCTATGAAATAACTATTGATGGCGGAGTTGAAAAGCATTTCAATGTTATCGCATCTTCGGTTAATCAGTTTATTGATGAAAACATACACATCATCGGAGATAGAAGAAAGAGGAAAAGGCTGACACGGGCTTTCATTGGCAATAAAATAGGGATCGTTATCGTACTGAGAGACGTTACCCGGGAGCATCAATTAACAAATCAGGTAGTACAGTCGGAAAGGCTTTTTGCGGTAAGTAATCTGGTAGCAGGCGCTGCGCATGAATTGAATAACCCCCTTGCGGGCATTCAACTTTGCACAGAACTTGTCTTAAATGACCCGGGAACTAGTGAAAAAGCACTCAAATACCTTCAGAGAATACAGAAGGAAACGGAACAAATACAGGACGTGGTAAAAAGTCTCCTCACGTTTACGGGAAATTATACACTATCCAAGGAGCAAATAAATATTAATGAAATCATCGAAGTCATCATAAAGCAGAAAACATATCAGTTCGACCACGCAAAGATTAAAACTATTATTTTACCTGGCGACGTTTTGCCATTTGTTTTTGTCGATAAATATCAAATACGCAGGGTATTGCTTAATATAATCGAGAATGCCTGCGCTGCAATGGAAGTATCAGCATATGATAAATGCCTCACCATTAAAACAGAGGCGCAGAATAATGTAGTAAAGACAACGATATCAGATACAGGCCCTGGAATTCCCAAAGAGAATCTTTCTAAAATTTTCGAACCGTTTTATACCAATCGGGCAAATAAAAAGAAGAAGGGCACCGGGCTTGGTCTCTCCATCGCACAAAGTATTATTAAACAGCATAACGGTAAAATATACGTGCAAAGTGAAGTGGGAAAGGGCGCTCGTTTTGTCATTGAACTTCCCGCCATGGAATCACTTTAAAAGCTAATAGTACATTTGGCAATCGGCAATCTACAGTCGGCAGTCGGCAAATTGCAGATTGAGGACTGAGGACTGAGGACTTGGCAGCCTGTCATCAGCTTTATACAATCTTATCATTTGAATTGCATAATTTCTCTACGACACACTCTTTGCACAAC
>MHYI01000257.1:2483-2631 GCA_001828295.1 Planctomycetes bacterium RBG_16_41_13
GGCAATGCAGGTTCGCCTGCCATGAGTGCCCATGACAAGGCAGGACTGTGTCCATTTCTTTTCCGGGATAATCCCGCACAATTCGATTTCCACCTTATCAGGATTGTTGGATTTGGCAAAATCCAACCGGTGCGAAACACGAAATACA
>MHYI01000257.1:2691-2868 GCA_001828295.1 Planctomycetes bacterium RBG_16_41_13
TTTCTCCCAACCCCCGGAAGCGTCAAAAGCTCTTCCATCGTTTCCGGCACCCTGCCATTAAACCTTTCCTCTAATCCCTGTGCACACGCAATAATGTTTTTCGCCTTGTTCCTGTAAAAACCGGTCTGCCGTATTTCCTGTTCAAAAATCTCCTGCTGTGCAAAAGCATATGCTCTC
>MHYI01000257.1:3004-4520 GCA_001828295.1 Planctomycetes bacterium RBG_16_41_13
CGCCTTCTCAAGGAGGGACAATATTTTTTTTGTTCGTTCTGCAGTCATATGAGAAAAGGAAATCAACCATTTGCCTGTTAGAATGAAAGCCCGCCTTGTTTACATTTCCACAGGCGCTTGCATGCCAAGGATTTTTAAACCATTTTTTATGATTTGCCTGGCGGCATCTACCAGAAGTATTCTTGCTTTTGTAAGCCCTTCATCTTCAGATAATACCCTGTGAGCATTATAAAACTTATTTACACCGGCACAAATATCAATAAGACAATTACTCATTAAGGACGGCTCATAAAACTGAGCCGCTTTTAGTACTACAAAGGGATATTGCCATAGATTCTTTATAAGATGAATGGCATCATCTTCATTTAATAATGTATAATCAATGTCCGCCGTTACATCTTTTCCATATTTCCTCAAAATGCTGCAAAGACGGGCGTGGGTATACTGCACATAAGGCCCCGTCTCTCCTTCAAAATTTAATACGGTATCCCAATCAAATAGTACATCCTTGTTTCGTTTAGTGCTTAAATCCGCAAATATAACCGCCCCAATACCCACATCCCTTGCAACCATTTCCTTGTCCTTTAGCAAAGGATTTTTTTCTTCAATAATCTTTTTGATACGGTCTACCGCCTCAACTAATAAGTCTTCCAACAATATGACCAGCCCCTTGCGGGTGGACATCTTGCCCTCTTTAAATTTCATAAGGCCGAAATCCACATGAACACACTGGCTTGCCCACTCATACCCCATTAATTCCAACACCTTAAATACCTGACAAAAGTGAAGTTTTTGTTCAGAACCAACCACATAAATCATTTTGTCAAAATTATATACAGATTTCCTGTACTCTGCCGCTGCAATGTCGCGTGTTGCATAAAGTGTTGTACCGTCCCTTTTTCGCAGCAAACATGGCGGCATATTATATGCCTCCATATCTACGATTAATGCCTGCTCGCTGATACAGGCTAACCCTTTCTCCTTAATGCCCGACACCGTATCCTCAACCATCGTATTGTAAAAACTCTCACCAACAAAGGCGTCAAAATGAATCCCTAACATCTCATACACCCTTTGAAACTCTTTAAGGCTGATATCCTTGAAACGTTCCCATAACTCCATCGCCTCTGCGTCTCCTGCCTCCAGTTTTTTAAACCATTCCCTCGCCTCATCCTCCAGATGATTATCCTTTTCCGCTTCACGATGAAAAGTAACGTAGAGTTTGTTTAAGTCGGTAATTGTATATTGTCCAAGACCCTTTTCTCCCCAATTTCTATATGCGACAATCAATTGACCAAACTGCGTCCCCCAATCGCCAAGATGGTTGATCCCTATGCATTTGTATCCTAAATTCCCGTAAATATTATACAGTGCATTTCCAATTAACGCCGAGCGGAGGTGATGGACGGCAAGGTGTTTTGCGATGTTTGGGGAGGAGTAATCAATAACAACGGTTTTCCCGGCGCCAATAGTATCACAGCCATATGCAGCGCCTTCATGCATAATTTTTTTTAAA
>MHYI01000257.1:4757-6089 GCA_001828295.1 Planctomycetes bacterium RBG_16_41_13
GCTGCTAATAAACAAACTATGGTTTTCTTGAATTCGTCTTCCATCTGTTCTTTTTATACTATTCTCTAAAAACGCTTCTGTTAGCTAAAATAAGGGGGGAGTGGAGTCTGAGGTGTGTCACAAGGCGGTAAATATGTTTTGCTTCTTAGTACCTTATCAGTAATTTCTTTGCATTTTTTGGCAAAATATTTAATGGTCTCTTCTGCAGTCTACAATCTACAGTCGGTAGTCGGCAGTCGGCAGTCGGCAGTCGGCAAATTGCAGATTGTGGACTGCCGATTGCCTTTGATTGCTCATAATCTAAGTTAGTCCCATTTGCCTTCGTACCTCTGTCATGGTAATCTCCGCCATGTTCTTACACTTTTTCGCGCCTTCGTGCAATATATCAATTATAGAATGCTTATCTTTTATTAACTGTTCATATTTTTCCCGTATGGGAGATAATGCCTTTATGATATTTTCAGACAATATTTTTTTGCATTCAATACAACCTATCTCCGCAGTGCGGCATACCCTGTTGACACGTTCTATTTGTTCAAGGGAAGAATAATGCTTATGTAAAGTAAAAAGGTTGCATATTTCAGGATTCCCCGGGTCTGTTCGTCTCTTCCTGTTCTCATCCGTCACTGCTGTAGACAATTTTTTCCATATAGACTCAGAAGATTCTACCAGCGAGATATAATTATCCCTGCTTTTGCTCATCTTTGTCTTCCCGTCAATGCCCATAATCCTTGGGGCGTCTGAAAGTATTTCTTTCGGATCAGGAAATATTTCTCCGTACCGCGAATTAAACTTCCGGGCAATCTCTCTTGCCAATTCTATATGCTGTACCTGATCTTCGCCAATAGGCACCGCTTCCGCCTTATAAACCAATATATCTGCCGCCTGCAGGACGGGGTAGGTAAATAAACCTGCATTAATATTATCCCTGTGCTGCTTTGCCTTATCTTTGAACTGAGTCATTCTTTCCAGGTGACCCATTGGCGTTACCGTATTCAGTATCCAGGCAAGTTCCGTATGTTCCGGTACATGAGATTGCACAAACAGGATGCACTTATTGGGGTCAAGTCCGGCGGCAATATTCACTGCCGCAGCGTTTATAATGCGTGTTTGCATTTCTTTCGGGTCATATTCAACCGTGATTGCATGGTAATCGACAATACAGAAAATACAATCGTATTGATCAATCATCCCTACCCAATTCTTTATTGCACCCAGATAGTTTCCTATATGAACTTCCCCGCTTGGCTGGATTCCGCTAAATAATCGTTTTTTCATAATTTTCCGGATATATCTCTCAAACAACATTAAAAGTTGTTGATGTTAATGTAG
>MHYI01000257.1:6127-7283 GCA_001828295.1 Planctomycetes bacterium RBG_16_41_13
CCTAAGCTGGCATAGCCAGAACCAAACAAGCACGAGATAAAAAATACGAAACAAATTCCAAAATCCTCCCCCCTTACCCCCTCCAAAGGGGGAGAATGTCCCCCGCTGGCGGGGGTGCAGGGGGTGGATTCGTATTTAGCATTTCGGTTTTCACCATTAAATGTTTTGCCAAAAAGCACGCACTGACGAATGGAAGTGTGCAAAGAAATTACTGATAAGGTACTAAACGTTAAATCAGAGACACATCGCCTATTTCTCTTATTTATCTGCCTTTTTCCCGAACTTCCAGACAACTTTACAAAAAATCCTCTATTTTAAGCTTCATAAATATGGGATGTGTCACCAACTTACCCATTATCATATAATTTTTGATAGTTGTTCCTCTATCCGCTTTGCAGCCTTTTTTGTATCTTCGATACCGGGAACCAACGCAAAGCGGACATATCCCTCGCCCGGATTAATACCGCTTTCTGTTTTATCACTGATCCATCCCCCCGGCGTAGTTACTATGGCGATGTCAGGAGAAAGAAGCTTTTTAGCAAATTCCACCGAACTCATTCCCTGAGGCACTTTCTGCCATAAATAGATGGTAGCCTCAGGGGTGCAATCGGGAAGATTGATTTTTTTGAATGCGGCAACGAGCAGGTCTCTCTTCAGTTTATAATCAGCCCGCATTTCCCCGACGTGTGTTTCGTCACTCAATGCAGCGATTGCGCCATCCTGTATGAAGGTGGGCGTCCCCGAATCAATATTCGTTTTCACCTTTTTAAAAACATCAACAATCTTTTTATCTCCTGCAACCCAGCCGATGCGGTAACATGTCATTGCGCTTCTTTTAGACAACGAATTAAAAACAATGACCCCCTCTTTTGCCACTTCAAGAATACTGTGCGGCGGTTCATTAAAATATATCTCACTGTATGCCTCATCCGATGCAACAATAATGTTATGCCTTTTGCCAAATTCCACTGCTTCTTTTAAATAAGACAACGGCGCAACCGCTCCTGTCGGGCTGTTCGGGTAATTGAGCCATAAAATCTTCGCCTTTTTGCATACCTCTTCCGGGATCGATTTCAAGTCCATAAGAAAATTATTTTCTTTCAGAAGCGGCACATAAAATGGTATTCCCTCGGCAAACAATGTTCCGCGTGTGTAG
>MHYI01000258.1:0-2065 GCA_001828295.1 Planctomycetes bacterium RBG_16_41_13
ATAACCAAGTGCTTGTGCTTCCTTAAGGGTTGCGCTGTATTCGACATTTTCTTTGGTCATCCGGGTTAATATATAGTTAGTCGTGCCGTTAACGATTCCCAAAATACATTCAATCTTGTTTGCGATAAGGCCGTCTCTAAGTTCTGCGATGATAGGAATGCCCCCTCCAACGCTTGCTTCGAAAGAGATGCTTTTTCCGTGCTGGCGGGCTTTTCTGAATAATTCAGAGCCATGGAGGGCTAGGAGCATCTTGTTCGCAGTGACGACATCCTTTCCGTTTTCAAGCGCCTTAATGACAAATTCCTTTGCAATGGTCACCCCGCCTACAAGTTCGACGATGATGTGGATATTTGGGTCAGTTAATAAGGTATTTGCGTCAGTGGTAAATGTCACCGCAGGAGGCAAAACTATTTTATTCTTAGCATCAGGATTACAATCGGCTATACCCATTAATACAGGGACAATGTCGAGTTTTTCCCTGAGGGGAGAATTGGCTTCCAGAAGAATTTTTGCGACTCCCGTCCCAATAGTGCCCATACCGATAATACCTACGTGTATTCTTTTCATAGTTAATCCCGAGAGTTTTTCAAAATGTACGATAGAACGCAAAAAATAAGGACAATTCTTTTGTCGGAAAGAATTAAAAATGCACTATACCGAAACGATTTATTTATTGTCAATGAAATTTGCTTTCTGAAAAATGGTTTTATATTCTTCGGTAATTAATACTTGTAATGTTGAAATTGGTCTGATAATATCTTTTCAAATATTAAACAGTGCCACTCCTCTATCAATCGCAGGAACACATGATCAGTTTCAAACAAAGAGATATTATTTCTATCCTCCATTTCAATAAAGAAGAGATATTATACATTCTTGACGTCACGAAAAGAATGGAACAAACCGATTATTCCCAAATCCTGAAGGGAAAGGTACTGTCCGTGCTGTTTTTTGAGCCTTCCACAAGGACCAGGTTAAGTTTTGAAGCCGCAATGAAAAGACTTGGCGGTATGGTAATCGGGTTTGCGGAGTCTGGCGCCACGTCCATTGCTAAGGGCGAATCCTTCAGCGATTCGCTAAAGACGATTGAGGGATATTGTGACGTTGTTGTTCTTCGCCACTATCTTGAAGGAGCTGCACAGCTTGCCTCAGATATTGTTAATGTGCCTGTGATTAATGCCGGTGACGGTTCCAACCAGCACCCAACCCAAACGTTTCTCGATCTTTATACCATTCAAAAAACAAAAGGCATTCTTGAGGGGCTTAAAATAGGCTTTTTAGGAGACCTTAAATACGGCAGAACGGTACATTCTCTCGCCTATGCCCTTGCCTATTTCGGAACAGAAATGTACTTTATCTCCCCTCCTAATTTAAGGATGCCTAAGGATTATATGGACGAACTGAAGAAAAGGCGCGTAACATGCCATGAGACAGAATCCCTGCAAGGTATCGGGAAACAACTCGATGTGATTTATTGCACGAGGATACAGGAAGAGCGTTTTGCAGACCCGATAGAGTTTGAAAAGGTGCGTGGGATTTACCGGTTGAGCAAGCCTATGCTTGAGGGATTGGGGGTAAAGGACGATTTAAAAATAATGCATCCCTTACCACGAGTGGACGAGATGGACGAAGACCTTGATGGAACAAATTATGCGGTATATTTTGACCAGGTGCGCAATGGAGTACCGGTGCGAAAGGCTATTTTGGCAACAGTATTGGGTGCAATAGAATGAAACAGTTAGACGTTTCCGCTATCAAAGACGGTTCGGTAATCGATCATATCGACAGCAAGAGCACATTAAAAGTCGCGGATATCTTAAACATAAAGGCTGAAGAGGAAGTCGTCCTTGTCGGCATGAACCTATCAAGCAAATGCCTGGGTAAAAAAGGCATCATAAAGATCGGGGGAAAGATACTTGACCAGAAAGAGGTGAACAAAATTGCCCTGATTGCCCCGAATGCCACGGTAAATATTATCAAAGATTATGAAGTGGTGAAGAAATTTGAAGTCATAGTGCCTGAGATGATTGAGGGTATTGTAAAGTGTTTTAACCCAAATTGTATA
>MHYI01000258.1:2239-3435 GCA_001828295.1 Planctomycetes bacterium RBG_16_41_13
GTACAGTATAACTCGTTCAATAGAGCGGAATTGGCAAGTGTACATCATTTTACGTCCTTATCTTATATGCAGGCAAATGCTTAGCTCCTAATTTAATTAAAAGAGTTCTTCTGTGAAAAAGGAATGTTTATGATAAGTATGTGGCTGTATCTGATTGGCGGTTTTTTGATTTTAATGATTGGCGCCGAAGCCCTTGTCAGGGGAGGTTCGTCGCTGGCATTGCGTTTAGGTATCACGCCACTGATAATTGGGTTAACCATTGTAGCATTCGGAACAAGTAGTCCGGAACTTGCAGTAAGCATTCAAGCTGCCCTCAATGGTAACGACTCTATTGCTCTGGGGAATATAATTGGTTCTAATATTGCGAATATTGGCCTCATCCTTGGAGTAGCTGCCATTATTTATCCAATATCGGTGCAGGCACAAGTAGTTCGAAGAGAGATTCCCATTATGATTGCTGTCTCCATAGTAATGTGGGTACTTCTTATGGATGGGCAATTGCAATATTGGGACGGCATATTGCTGACAATTGGAATTATTGTATATGTTTATTATTGTTACTATCAGGCACGCAAAGAGAAGGAGCCATCTGTTCAACGTG
Source organism: Planctomycetes bacterium RBG_16_41_13 (assembly GCA_001828295.1). Next base: position 2,841 of record MHYI01000258.1, read on the forward strand.
AGTACGCTGAGGGAATCCCAATAATTAAAGGAAGGATATGGATTCCTGTGGGGTTGATTGTAATAGGACTTGGTATGCTTATTGGTGGTGGGACATTATTTGTTAAAGGCGCTGTGGAATTAGCAAGATATTTTGGAGTACGTGAGGCGATTATTGGACTGACAATTGTTGCGGTAGGAACCAGCATGCCTGAATTAGCAACTTCGGTGGTTGCCGCTATTAAAAAAGAGGGAGATATTGCAATTGGCAATGTAGTGGGTTCTAATATATTCAATATCCTTGGAATATTAGGCATTGCCTCTCTGGCACATCCAATAACAAGGAAGAATTTCAATATTGTTGATTTTGGCGTCATGGGATTGTACGCCCTCGTGTTACTCCCCTTTGCATGGTCGAGATTTTCACTGGACAGATGGGAAGGCGCTTTGTTATTAGCGGGTTACGGTGGTTATATGTATTACCTTCTCCACAACATTCCTCCTGTATAACCTAAGCTGGACAAACCAGAACCAAACAAGCATGATATACTAAAGAGGAACCACAGATTAAACAGACTTCGTCGTGAGCTCAGTCGAACGCTCAGTCGAACGATTAC
>MHYI01000258.1:3550-8889 GCA_001828295.1 Planctomycetes bacterium RBG_16_41_13
ATGAGTTTTCAAAAAGCTAAAGTGTTACGAAAATTCGTATTTTTTATATGACACAGAAACAAACTATTATGGGTCAACATCGCCGATAGTTTTTTATCAATGAACAATATTTATAAAACTATGCAATATGCCTAAAAAGAAACATTTTTCCAAAAGACATCATCCAAAAGGATTGGCAATACTTTATGAAGACGAAGACATACTGGTGATAGATAAACCGGCAGGTCTTTTAACCATGGGTACGGAGACAAATAAGACAAAAACCGCCTATTACATGCTCAATGATTATGTGCGTAAGGGATGCGTTAAATCCAGAAAACACGTTTTTATCATTCACCGCCTGGATCGTGATGCTTCAGGGTTGCTTCTCTTTGCAAAGAATATAAGGTCAAAGCTTAATTTGCAGGGCCAATGGCAGAATACGGAGAAGAAATATCTGACGGTAGTTCATGGCAGGCTTGCAGAGAAATCCGGGACTATCAGCACTTACCTGGCGGAGAACAAGGCTCAGGTGGTCTATTCCACGTCTGACACAAAAAAAGGGAAATTGTCCCATACAGTGTATAGGGTTCTTAAAGAAACCAAATACTTCAGTTTGTTGGAAATTAAACTTTTGACCGGCAGAAAGAATCAGATAAGGGTGCATCTTACCGAACTGGGACACCCGATTGTGGGCGATAAAAAGTATGGAAAAGAAAAAGGTGCTTACAAACGGTTAGCGCTTCATGCGTATTCGATATCTTTCAATCACCCATCCAGCAGAAAGCCGATTACTTTAGAAATAAAGGCGCCCGGATATTTTAATAAACTGGTGGGTGGTATAGATGGTGAGGACAAACCTTTACAAACCGGTGAAGAATAAAAGGACACAGGCGGTTATTTTTCGAGATGTGTAGTCAGGCCTTTTTTGTAAAATGGCACATAATCAATTTTATACACCTTTATTTATATAAATGCCATGCAAGTAGCAATTCTTGGAGCAACAGGTTGTGTTGGGCATAATCTCATAAAAAAACTTATTACCTCCAATGAACATGATATCATTGCCGCGTGCAGATCCGAAAACAAGACCGTCAAATGTTTGGTTTCTGAGAGATTGACGTGGAGGACGGTAAATCTGGAATATCCTGAAAGTATTAGGAATTTTCTTCAAGGCGCTGAAGTCCTGGTATATTTGGTACATTCTTTAAAATCTGCCGGATTTGAGTTTCTTGATAAAAAGTATGCCCATAATACCGGGGAAGCTGCGTCTAAAACAGAGGTAAAAAAGATTATCTATTTAAGCGGTATTATTCCAAGGCATGGAAAACTTTCGCACCATTTGAAGAGCAGAAGGGAAACAGGGGAAGCACTCGCAGCACACGGGATAAGTGTGGGTGAAGTCCGCGCAAGCGTCCTGCTGGGTACCTGCAGCGCCTCGTACCGGATGGTATATTACCTTGCAAAGCGCCTCCCCATAATGATAACACCAAAGTGGCTGAATTCCCTGTGTGCCCCCATTGCGCTTGACGATGCTGTTGAAGTGCTTGAGAAGTTGATTAAAAGGGATATAAAAGGACATGAAATCTTTGAAATAGGATCGGATATCATGCATTATCGTGACTTGTTGTCCCTTTGCGGAAAATCGACACATGGTTATGCAAATGTCATTCTTCCTGTGCCATTTTTTGCTATTTCGTTATCTTCTCTCTGGGTAGAATTTATAACAGGCGTCCCAAATTCTATTGTCAGGGCGTTAGCAGAAAGTCTTATAAATGATTCCGTCTATTCAAACAATCGATTTAAAGAAATTACCGGACACGACCCCAAGCCGGTTGAAGATGCATTGAAGGAATGCGCGGAACAAATGAAGAAAGAGCGGGAAGAACGTATTGCATCGTTCGGCTTGAAAAAGAGGGGGGTAATCAGTACAAACGCATCATAATCACTGTGAAATCAATGAGATATTCCCGGCGGGCTCAGATTTGTAATCCGAACCCGCGCAGAGGTACGACATAAAAAAGTCGTAACACTTTAGCTTTTTGAAAAACCTTGCGATGACAATAGCAACATTAGCACGTTGCAGAGGCAATTCATGAATTGCCTCTACAGCTTACGAATGCCGTCATTGTTAGAATTTTTCAAAAGGCTAAAGTGTTACAATAAATCACATTTTGAGAGGACATTAAGTATTTTATTTGCCAACAAATAGAAAAAATTCAAAAATAAAATCGATCCGGTAGCCAAATAGCGCTATTCCACATTTTTTAATACGTGCAAATATTTTTTTGCATCGACAAAACCCGTTATTGTTTTGTCCTTCAGGACGACGCCTTCCTTATTAATGAACACAATCGTTGGCAAACCGACAATCTTGTATTTTTCCCAAAGCTTTTTTATCTCCGGATCATCTGAGTTTGTAGCATCGATCTTAATATTGACAAATTTCCCCGACGCCTCTATTACCTGCGGATCGGCATACGTGATTTTTTCTAATTCCATGCAGGCAGAACACCACGATGCCCAGAAATCAATGATCGCCGTCTTCCCTTCCTTCTTTGCCCTTTCCAAACCCTCTTGCTCATTTGTAATCCAGGGTATTTCTCCGTTGTTTACACGAGTAGTCTGAATATTTGACGCGGTGAATAGCGGCGGCAAAATGAATCCTTTGTTTACTATATATCCAAGTAAAAAATATACTCCGAAGATAAAAGCTATCAGACCAAATGATTTCCTGGCACGCTGAAAACGTGAGCTGTCAAAGGTTAATCTGTCAAACCCCCCCGAAAAAACCGCGGCAACAATCAGGAAAATGCCGAGTAAAATAATAAAAGCCCCTTCAGGAATAATGAGCCGCAGGTAATAGAACGCTGCTCCAATCAGAAGAAACCCGAATATCCGCTCAACAGTTTCCATCCACGCGCCGGATTTGGGAAGGGCCTTTACCGCGCCTGAAAAAGTCCCCAGCACTATAAGGAGAACGCCCAATCCCCACGCAAAGACAAACAGCATCCAGAAACCTAAAAAGATATTTCCCGTACTCGCAATATATACCAGTAAACTTGCAAGAATAGGGCCGATACACGGCGACGCGATAATCCCTGAAATTAAACCCATGACAAAAACACCGGCAACGCCCCTTCCCGTTTTACCACCAAGCCGGTCCGAAATAAAAGACGGTACCCGCAAGTAGTAAAATCCAAACATACTCATTGCGAGCGCTACAAATACCGCCACAACAAAACCAATAACCCACGGACTTTGTAATGCGGCGCCGAACAGCGCGCCGGTTGATGCTGCCGTTACTCCCAACGCAGCATATACAATGGAAATGCCCAGCACATAAATCAATGACAGGAAGAATGCCCTCAGGGCATTTCTTTTTCCCTGCCGCCCGCCGGAAGCCTGTCCGCCAATTACTGCCACGGTAATGGGAATCATTGGATATACACATGGGGTAAAGCTTAAGCCTATTCCTGCCAGGAAAATAAAAATGAATGATAAAATAATCCCCTTATCTTCAATGGTTTTCTGTATATCGCTCACATCCGACGTTGTTTCCTCTTTTTGCAATACATGCGAAACATCTTCCGCTTTCCCGGTGAATGTTATGTTCGGGGATGAATTGATTTTTAACGGCAAGTGTAATTCCTCTGTCTTTGGGGCGAAACAAATTGTATCAGAACACCCCTGATAGTGCACCTTCATGCGAATCGTATAAGGGCCTTCAGGCACATTATCCGCCAATTGTATATATGCAGCTATCGCGACCTGCCCTTCGTAGAAACTTACCTCTTTCTCCAGAAAGGGATCTGTTTTCGTTTTTCCTTCAGGAAGTTTTGTAAAAAAAACATTATAGAGGAAAGGTTCGCTGCTGACCATTTTTACCTGATCCTTATAAATGTAATGGCCTGGATCAATGGTAATAATTACCGTTATGGGGATTTGATCTCCAACGAAAACCTCGCCCGGCGCTTCCTTCACATGTACCCTGAAGGGAAGCGCGTCCGCAAACGAAACATTATGAATAATGATACATAATAACAAACTATAAAGAACTCTTTTGAATATGCTGGTTTTCATAAATCCCTTCCTTTATCGGAAATGAAAAGACAACGGACCTTATCATTTTCTTCGCTCTCTCTTAAACAAAAGAAAATTTTCCGGTAGTTTCGCACTATCACAAGTAATTTCTCCGTTAACAAAGGAGTTTGACTCATACGGTGTATTATGCTATTATCAAGACACTAAATAAAGTGAAAAATACATGTGCATGTTATTACTATTTAACCTTTTAAATGGAGACTGTTTGCATTGCCAAAAGGAAAACCTATTATCGTTGGAACGCGGGGAAGTAAGCTTGCATTAACCCAGACAAATTGGGTTATTTCAGAACTCAAAAAATTAAACCCCGGTGTTGAATTTGAAATTAAAAAAATATCCACCAGCGGAGATAAGATTACCGATGTGCCGTTGTCACGTCTGGGAGGCGTTGGTGTTTTTACCAAGGAACTGGAAGTTGCTTTGGTTAAGGGAAAAATTGATCTTGCTGTTCATAGCGCAAAAGATATTCCTACGGAGATACACGAAAAATTAACCCTTGGGGCAATGCCAAAACGGGTTGACCCCAGCGACGTTCTCATAAGCGCGAAAAATGTTAGCCTTGAAAGACTGCCGGGAAATGCGCGTATCGGCACCAGCAGCTTGCGCAGAAAGGCACAACTCCTTGCGTTGAGGCCCGACTTTGAAATCGTAGATCTTCGGGGCAATCTTGATACCCGTCTTAAGAAACTCGAGGCTGACGATTTAGACGGTATTATCGTTGCCCACGCAGGTTTGATAAGGATAGGCTATACCGGACAGATCAGTGAAATCATTCCTTTCGAAATTATGTTACCCGCCGTAGGACAAGGAGCACTCGGAATAGAAATACGCAAAGATGATGAACGGGTAAATAAAATACTATCGAAAATGGATGATCTGCACACCAGGATTGCAGTAGAGGCGGAACGTGCTTTATTGGCAAAACTCCAGGGAGGATGCCAGGTACCCATTGGAGCACATGCAAAAGTACTTAATAATGAAGTACACCTCGAAGCGGTTATTTGTACGCTTGATGGAGAACGTACTATACGGGATAGTCACAAGGGACCTGCTCATCAAGCGGCTGCGGTTGGAAGCGAACTTGCCCAAAGGATGCTGGACAATGGAGGCGATAAAATTTTACAGGAAATCAGGCAGAACTTCCCCAAATAAATACCTTTAATTGTTAAATCCGAAATACGAAATACGAAGCACGAAATCCGAAACAAATTCTAATGACAAAATGATTTGAAATTCTAAACAAATGCATCTAGCTG